>NZ_JBHXDQ010000004.1:0-45226 GCF_042725875.1 Streptomyces sp. NPDC127038
CCGTCGGGTCCGGGGCCGCACCGCGTCGTACCGCGGGAAGGCGCGGCACCCTCGATTACCAGCCGAAAACCTGACATTCCCAGGCGGCGGACGGATTACGTCTCCGCCAAGTTCTGGTGGCCGGCAAGCGTGCTCGTCATGATGGGCGCATGACCTTGGCCTCCAGAGCCATGACGCGACTGGCCAGCTGGCCGGACCTCGCGGAGTCCCCGCCGAGCTGCGGCACGGGACGCGCACTGTGCGCGGCGCAGTGCGAGATCGTCCACTTCCACTCCGATCACGACGTCGACCTGCACCTCACCGACCGGGCCATCCGGCGCTTCGAGGACCACCTGAGGACGTCGACGGCCGTCCGCATGGTCCCCGGCTCCCGCTGGGTCACGCTCCATCTCGAAGTCGACTCGGACATCGACCTTCTGCTGACACTGGTGAGCGTCGCCCTTCAGGCCCACCGCAACGGACACATGGCGGGCGACGACATCTTCTCCCCGACCTGCAACGACCGCTGACCGCGCCGGGCGGCCGCCCGCGGACGCCGTCGGGAACACATCGAGCCTCGGCACCCGTGCGGGAACGAGTGCCGAGGCTCTTCTCACCGTGTCATCCGGGGGGTGATGACAGCGGTGCGCCGGGGGCGGAGTGCGTCACGCGCCCGCGGCGGGCGGCGACGGTGACGGCACACCGGCCCCGAGGACGGCCCCGGCCACATCGTCGATCACCACTGATGGACTGTCAACTTGGCTCCCTGCAACGGCAGTTCATGAGGGTGCACATACCAGCCACAGGGGAACGCGGCGCTCCGAGGTGCGGGCCGGCGCCCCGGGCGGCCCGCCTCCGGGCGCGGACGGGGTGTGCCCGACGAAAGACGGGCAGGGAACTCAGTTCCCTGCCAGATGTGCACCGAGTGCCACCATCTCGGCTTCGATGCTAGTTTCCGACCATGAACGAGGCACCGGGGCGCCGGGAACCCGCCGACGCGACCACCGTCAAACCGCCGATGCGGGACGCCCTGGTGGGAGCCGCCTTCCAGCTGTTCCTGGAGCGCGGCTACGAGGAGACCACCGTCGACGACATCGTGGCGCTCGCCGGGGTGGGCCGGCGTTCGTTCTTCCGCTACTTCCCGTCCAAGGAGGACGTGGTCTTCCCCGACCACGAGCGCTGCCTGGCCGACATGACGGCCTTCCTGGCCGAGGAGGCCGACGCCCAGGACCCGGTGCAGCGCGTGTGCGACGCCGCCCGGCTCGTGCTGCGCATGTACGCGGAGAACCCCACGTTCTCCGTCCAGCGCTACCGCCTCACCAAGAAGGTGCCCGGTCTGCGCGCCTACGAACTGTCGGTCGTCTGGCGCTACGAACGCGCCCTCGCCGACTATCTGCGCGGCCGCTCCACCGGCGCCCGCGGGGACACGTTGCGCGCCGACGTCGTGGCCGCGGCCGTGGTCGCCGCGCACAACAACGCCCTGCGCTCCTGGCTGCGTTCGGACGGGACGGGGGACGCGGAGGCGGCCGTCGACCGGGCACTCGGATACGTGCAGGAGACCTTCGGCTCCCTGCCCGCCGAGCCGGCGCGCGGGGAGGGCGAGGACGTCGTGGTCGTCGTCTCACGGCGCGGAGCGCCCATGTGGCGGGTGGTCCAGGAGATCGAGTCGGCGTTCGCTCGGGACTGAGCACGGGACGGGGTGCGGGACCGAGCGCGGGCCGGGCACCGGCACGCTTCTTGATTTGAGGGTACGGAGTGCCTTTACGGGTGACACTCAGTGCCATAACCTGTGGTCGTGCACGGCACTCCGCGCACATCAGATTCCGGCCGAGCGCAGGGAGATGACATCGTGTACCACCCAGGAATCGCCCTCCACCCGGGCCTTGACGCCTCGGCGGACGTGCTCGACAGGGGTTCCGCGGAACGCCTCGACACCGCTTCGGCGGAACGCGCCGGGGACGTCCTGCTCTTCCAGCGGTGCCACTGGTGCGCCACCGCCATGTACAACCGCCTTCTGTGTCCCGTGTGCGCGGGCAGCGACCTGCGCACGGAGGCCAGCGCGGGGACGGGCGTCGTACGCCACTCCACGGTCATCCACCGCAACACCCCGGCGGCCCGCAACGTCTCCCTCATCGAGATGGCGGAGGGCTTCACGGTCCGGGGCCGGGTCATGGGTTCGCCCGCCGCCATCCACAGCGGCGACCGGGTCCAGCTCTCGACGGCCCAGGACCCGGTGCGCAGGCAGCCGGTGTTCCAGCTCGTCGACGGCCCGTACGGCGGCGGCTGGGGCTGAGCGGCGCCGCTAGCTCAGGGTGATGCGGATGCCGACCGTGCCGTTCTCCCCGCGGCGCACACGGCTGCCGAGCAGGGTGAGACGGCCCATCACCCCGTACTTGCGGGCGAGGAGCTTCCGGTAGCGGGCCGTCTCCGCCGCGTCGACGATCTCCGCCGTGGCCGGGACCGGATCCCCCGTCGGCCTGCCGCGCACGTCGCAGGGACCGACCAGGACGTCGGCACGGTTGCGGATCCGCTTGACCTTCCAGCTGTCCGCCACGGTCCAGGCGCCCAGCGCCGCGCCGTCCCGCACCACCCACACGGGGGTGGCGACCCCCGTACCGTTCTTGCGATAACTGGTGATCAGCAGGTACTTGCCCGATCCCAGCGTGTCCAGCGTGGCCTCGTCCATGGCCGAAGTGTAGGCGCGCCGGTCAACCGCCCCCGACGCGCCCGGTCCGTCCGGTCCGTCCGGGTCAGGACAGCTGGCCGTCGTAGTCCGGCAGCTTGAAGGTGCGCTCCGCGTGGCCGCCGGTCAGGTCGGTGGTGTTGTTGCCGACGTTCGCGATGATCGTGTAGCCGCGGGACTCGATCTCCGCGCGCTTGCCGGTCTTGTACGCGCTCACCTCGTCGAAGAGGTCCGGCAGGTCACGTACGTAGAGCCCGTCCACCGGATAGCCGACCGTCTTCAGGTTCCACTTGGTCTCACTGGCGATGATGCCCGGACGGGCGGTCACGAAGAAGACGGCGACGCCCCGGGAGTGCGCGTAGCGGGCGAGTGCCAGCGAGGCCTTGACCGCCGGGGTCGGCAGCTCGTACCAGGGGTGGAAGTCGGTCTCCAGCGTGGTGTTGTCGATGTCGAAGACGACCGCGAGCTTCTGGCCGCCGGCGTTCGCGGTGCGCTGCTCCACGTACGGCACCGCCTGGTCGATGACGGCCTGGACGTCGTTCTGCCAGGTGGCGTAGTCGACGCCGGCGGCCGCGGCCGTCGCGGAGGCGGAGGCGACCGCCGGGGCCGGGGCCGCGGCGGCGGAACCGGCCGCGGTGACCGTCCCCCCGATCCCGAGTGCCACGACCGCCGATACCGCACCTATCCGCCGCACCACACCGTGTCCCGTCATGCCCTGTCCCCTTTTCACATCTGTCCGTCGGATCGCATGAGTTGGTCGAGCCCACACATCACGACGGCGACGGTGTCCGGCACCGTCGCCGCGGCAGAAATGATCCTGGCAGCGTGTGTACGGAGGGGGAAGAGGTAGTTACCGATCGGTAGAGATAGTGGTCGCGCGGCTTCGGGGTACGCGCGGTGCAGTGGCACACCACCGCGACCCGTGTGAGCCTGGGCTCGCGGCTGGCACCAGCGGAGAGAGGCTGCTCTGATGCAAGGACCGAACATCGTCATCGTCGGCGCCGGATTCGCCGGGGTCGAGGCCGCCAGAAGCCTGGAGCGGACCCTCACCCCGGGCGAGGCCAGGGTCACCCTGATCAGCCCCACCGACTACCAGCTCTATCTGCCCCTGCTGCCGCACGTCGCGGCGGGCGTGGTCACGCCCCAGTCCGTGGCGCCCTCGCTGCGCCGGATCCTGAACCGCACCGCGCTGGTGCCGGGCGGTGTGATCGGTGTCGACCCGCAGGCCAAGGTGTGCGTCGTCCGCAAGATCACCGGAGACCTCGTCGATCTGCGCTACGACTATCTGGTGCTGACTCCGGGGAGCGTGACCCGTACCTTCGACATCCCCGGTCTGGCGGAGGAGGCGCGCGGTATGAAGACGCTCGCCCAGGCCGCGTACCTGCGTGACCACGTGATCGCCCAACTCGACCTGGCGGCGGCCACGCCGGACCACGACGAACAGGTCTCGCGGCTCCAGTTCGTGGTGGTCGGCGGCGGCTACGCGGGCACCGAGACGGCGGCCTGCCTCCAGCGCCTGACCTCGGCGGCGGCCCGGCGCTACCACCCGCGGATCGACCCCCGCCTGATCAAGTGGCACCTGATCGACGTGGCCCCGAAACTGCTGCCCGAGCTCGGGGACAAGCTGGGCGCCGACGCGTTGCGGACGCTCAGCGACCGCGGGGTCCAGATCTCCCTGGGCACGTCCGTCGCCTCCGTCACCAAGGACGAGATCACCCTCACCGACGGTCGGGTGCTGCCGTCGCGGACGCTGGTGTGGACCGCGGGTGTCGCGGCGAGCCCGCTCGTCGACTCTCTGGGCGCGGAGACCGTACGCGGACGGCTCGTCACCGAGCCCGACTTCAGGGTGCCGGGGCTCGACGGGGTGTTCGCGCTGGGCGACGCGGCCGCGGTGCCCGACCTGGCCAAGGGCGACGGCTCGCCCTGCCCGCCGACCGCCCAGCACGCGGCCCGGCAGGGCCGGCACGCGGCGAAGGTCCTGACGGCGAAGCTGCGCGGGGAGCCCACCCTTCCGTACCGGCACAAGGACCTCGGTCTGGTCGTCGACCTCGGCGGCCACGACGCGGTGTCCAAGCCGCTCGGCATCGGCCTCAAGGGCGTGCCCGCGCAGCTCGTGGCCCGCGGATACCACCTGTACGCGCTGCGCACGGGCGCCGCCCGGTTCCGTACGGGGGCCAACTGGCTGCTGAACGCCGTCGCGGGCGACGACTTCGTCCGCACCGGCTTCCTCGCGGACCGCAAGGGAACCCTGCGGGACTTCGAGCGTACGGACGTGTATCTGACGCGGGACGAGGTGGCCGCCAGGACCCGCGCCCTCACCTAGGGCCTGTCCGCCGGACCCCTTTCGGGCGGGTTCGCCGCACGCGTTTCCGACGTGATCCGGCCACTCCGCGAGAGCTCGGCGGGGCGGTGAACGCGCGGGCCGGAGCACACGTATGAGGGGAGGGCCCTCGACCGGGGCCTTCGGCGGCGTGGAAGCCGCCCCGTACGGCTTCGGGAGCCCATGCATGAGGCACGCACGACGACGGATCGTCCGACGGGGGGCGCGTCTCGCGGCCGTCGGCGGGCTGCTCTGCGGGGGGTTCATGGTGACGCGCGCCATGGCGAGCGAACCGTCCGACGCCGCGCGTACCACAGCGAGTTCGGCTCAGCAGGCGGCGGACACGGGGGCCGGTCTCGTGTCCCGGCTGGGTGCCGCGCGGACGGCCGGCAACTGGATAGCCGCCGACGGCCGTCCGGTCGTCGCGGTGACCGACGCGGACGCGGCGGACGCCGTGAAGCGGGCCGGGGCCCGCCCGAAGGTCGTGACCCACAGCATGGAGGACCTCAAGTCCGCCGCCCACGAGCTCGGTTCGGCCCCCCGGGTTCCCGGGACGGCGTGGGCGGTGGACTACAAGAAGAACGAGGTGGTGGTGGAGGCCGACAGCACGGTCTCCGCCACCGACTGGAAGCGCATGACGAAGCTGGCCCACGGCATCGGCGACTCGGTGCGGATGGAGCGGACGCAGGGCACGTTCACCACGCGGGTGAACGGGGCGCAGGCGATCTTCTCGACCGGCGGGCGCTGTTCGGCCGGGTTCAACGTGACCAACGGACAAGGCCAGTTCATCCTGACGGCCGGGCACTGCGGCCCCGCGGGATCGGTCTGGTTCTCCGACAACACGGGCCGCCAGCAGGTGGGCCGCACGGTCACCACGGCGTTCCCCGGCAACGACTTCTCGCTGATCCAGTACGACAACCCGCAGCAGGTCGGGGCCGGGACCAACGTCGTCGCCATCGGCGGCGGCAACGGCGTACGGATCACCGGTGTCGCCGATCCGACCGTGGGGCAGCGGGTGTTCCGCAGCGGCAGCACGAGCGGGCTGCACGACGGCCAGGTGACGGCGCTCAACGCGACGGTCAACTACCCGGAGGGAACGGTCACCGGGCTCGTGCAGACCACGGTGTGCGCCGAACCGGGCGACAGCGGCGGCCCGTTGTTCTCCGAGGGCATCGCGCTGGGGGTGACCTCGGGCGGCAACGGTGACTGCAAGAGCGGTGGTACGACGTTCTTCCAGCCCGTGACCAAGGCGCTGACGGCGCTGGGAGTGACGCTCGCGGGTCAGCCTGCGCAGGGCTCGGCGGGCGGCGCCGCCCAGCAGACCCCCGCCACCTCGGCGTCGGCCATGGCCTCGCAGGGAGGAGCGCCGGGTGCGGCGGCTCCGGGCGCGGTGGAGACGGTGGGCGGGGAGGGCGTGGCCCAGACGTTCCTCTCCGAGCTCACGGACCCGAACAATGTCGGGCCCGGTCTGCTCGTCATCGGGGGAAGCATCATCGCGTTCGTGGCGACCCGGTTCATCCGCACCGAGCAGGACCGCAACGCCTACCGGCGGCAGTATTCACAGAGCTGGGGCTGAGCGGGTTCAGGGAGCCGGGGCCGGCCGGGCGGGTTCACGGAGCCGGGGCCGGGTGGTGCGGTGTCGGTTCCGGAGCCGGCCTCGGTCGAACCGAGGCCGGCTCCGGGGGGCGCCGGGATGCCGGTGCCGAAGGTCCGAGGCGGGCGCTTCCCCGGAGCGGGGAGCCCTGCCGGACGTGGAGGGTCAGGCGGCGCGGGTCGCCGAGGACGACGGGGCTGCCTTCGCCCACTCCAGGACGAGGCGCTGGTATTCGCGCCGCTCGTCCATGTTCAGCGAGCCACCTGCCCGGAACCACAGAGCCCGGATCTCCTCGTTGACTTCGGCAGCGGATCGCTGAGTGTCGTTGTCAAGAGTGGTGCACATGCCGTGAAGCATACGGCTCTTGACGTGAAGACGGTGTGAGTAAAGGCGCACCGTACGACATAACGGACCGTGAAGCTCGTCACTCGCTCAGGTGCCGGGCTTGCGTCCGTATACGTAGACGTCGTCGCCGTTCCTGAGCAGCGACCAGTACTTCTTGGCCGTGGCCGGGGTCATGTTGACGCAGCCGTGCGAGCCCGGCGGGTTCCACATGCTGAGGCCCACGGAGTGGAAGGCCTGCCCGCCGTCGAAGAACTGGCTGTACGGCATGGACACGTTGTAGAGCGTCGACACGTGGTCGATGTCACGCCAGTAGATCTTCTTCAGGCCGGTGCGGGTCTCGTAGCCGTTCCTGCCGGTGCGGACCGGGACCGGGCCGTAGACGAGGTGGCTGCCGTCCTGGATCCAGCTGAGCTGGAGCGTGAGGTTCACGCAGGCGATGCGGCCCTTGTTCACCGGGCACCTGCCGTCCCGGTTGGGGTTGTTCCCCACGGCCTTCTGCTTGTTCATGAGGTCCATCACGCCCCAGGTGACGGGACCCGCGTACCCGATGTTCGGGGTGATGCCGTGCTTGTTCTGGAAGGCCTGGATCGCCTTGCAGTCGGCGGTGGACTGCCGGCCGTCGACGGGCCGCCCGAGGAACTTCTCGACCTGCTTCTGGTACGGGCCGGCGGCCGTCGTGCAGCTCGCGGCCTGCGCGGGCGTCGCACCCAGGGCGATGGTGAGCGGTGCCACCAGTCCGGCGAGTCCGAGCGCGACAGCTCCTCTTCCGCGTATGTCCCCCATGGCGGACCTTCCTGTTGTGTTCATCGGCTTGTCTGCCTGTTAGACCGTCCTTGAGGGTATTGCGTTGTACGGCAAGCCGGACAGCGGCGAAACAGTGACATTCCGCGCCGCGCGGACTCCGTTCCGGGCGTTCCTTCTAGGCTGCCGTCATGCACCCCGCGCTCTCCGACGACCTCGACCGTCTCCCCGAACTGCTCCAGGCCGCACGGGACTTCGCCGTCCGGGAGGTGGCCGGACTCGACGACCGTCCGGGCGCCTGGCCCGGCAAGGCGCCCGCCCCCGATCCGCTGCCGGCCGCCGGCGCGGGCGCCGAGGGCGCCCTGGCCCGATTCGCCGGGCGCTGGGCGCCGGGGTTCTCCGGCTCCGCGGGCCCGCGCTACCTAGGATTCGTCACCGGCGGCGCGACACCCGCCTCGCTCACCGGGGACTGGCTGACCGGCGCCTACGACCAGAACGTCTCGGGCGCCGCCGGATCCTCCGCGAGCGCGCTGGAGCACGAGACGCTGGGCTGGCTGCGCGAGTTGTTCGGGCTCGGCGAGGAGCACCACGGGGCGTTCGTGAGCGGCGCGACGGTGTCGAACACGGTCGGGCTGGCCATCGCGCGGGAGTGGCTCGGCGAACGTCTGGGGGTCACGGTCGCGGACGAGGGGGCCGCCGCGCTCGGCCCGGTGGACGTGCTGTCGGCCAGCCCGCATTCGAGCGTCGCCAAGGCCCTGTCCGTGCTCGGTCTGGGCCGCGGCAGTCTGCGTCGGGTGCCGGTGCTGCCCGGCAACCGCGAGGCCGTGGACGTCGAGCGCCTCGACGCCGCGCTCACCGCGCTGGGCGGGCGTCCGGCCGTCGTCGTGGCGAACGCCGGGACCGTGAACACCGTCGACTTCGACGATCTGCGGGCCGTCGCCGCGCTCCGGGAGCGCCATGACTTCTGGCTGCACGTCGACGCGGCGTTCGGCGCGTTCGCCGCGCTGTCACCCGAATTCTCGTCGCTGGTGGCCGGGCTGGACGAGGCCGACTCCGTCTGTGTCGACCTGCACAAGTGGCTCAACGTCCCCTACGACGCGGCCGTCCAGTTCACCCGCCGCCGGGACCTCCAGGTGCGGGTCTTCCACAACGACTCGCCCTATCTCGGACCGCCCGGCGGCGACCCCGACTTCCTGCACCTGACCCCGGAGAACTCGCGCCGGCTTCGGGCGCTCCCGGCCTGGTTCTCGCTCGCGGCCTACGGGCGCGAGGGGCATCGCGAGATCGTCGAGCGGAACGTGGCCCTGGCCCGGCGGCTGGGCGAGCGGATCGCCCGTGCCCCCGCGCTGCGCCTGCTCGCACCGGTGCGGCTGAACGTCGTGTGCTTCACCCTCGCCGAGGATCCGACGGAGCGCCGGGTGCGCGCGCTGGCGGACGCCGTCGCCGCCTCGGGCGAGGCCTTCGTGACACCGACGTGCTACGACGGGACCCACGGGCTGCGTGCCGCGTTCAGCAACTGGCGGACGACCGAGGCGGACACGGACCGGGTGTTCGCGGCCGTCGAACGCCACAGCGCCGCGGAGCCGCGCCTGTGACGGCGGGTCCCGGTCCCGGCGTCAGGCGGGCTGCCACAGCTCGATCCGGTTGCCCTCCGGGTCGGTGACCCAGCCGAACCGGCCGACCCCGTCCATCTCCTGGGTCTCCGCCGCCACGTCCGCGCCCCGGGCGCGCAGCTGCGCGAGCATCGCGTCCAGGTCGCGGACCCGGAAGTTGAGCATGGTCCGCTGTGCCGGGGAGCCGAAGTAGCCGGTCCCGGACTCGAAGGCGGCGAACACCGTCGGCCCGGCCTCGGGCTGCCACAGACCGTTGTCGTCGAGGTCCAGGCCGAGACTGTCGCGGTACCACGCGCTCAGCGCGGCGGGGTCCGCGGCCTTGAGGAAGTAGCCGCCGATTCCAAGCACACGTTCCATGGGGCCATCCTGTCAGGCGGGGCACCCCGCGCACCGGCACCACACCTGTCGCCCGCCTCAGTCCATGTCGCCGCCGCCCCCGACCGCCTCCCGGAAGCCGTTGTTGACGGCCAGCAGACCGCCGTCGACGCGCAGGGTCGTCCCCGTGATCCAGGACGCGTCGCGGGAGGCGAGGAAGGCGACAGCGGCCGCGATGTCCTCGGGTTCCCCGACCCGGCCGAGCGGATAGAGCCGGGCCGCGGCGGTGAGGGCGTCGTCGCGTCCGTCCCAGGCCGTGGTGCGGACCGTTCCCGGCGCCACCAGGTTGACGCGGACACCCCGGCCGGCGGCGTGGCCGGCCAGGGTGCGGGTGAGCGACATCAGCCCCGCCTTGGCCGCGCTGTACGCGTGGTTGCCGAAGTCCTGGATGCCGTTGACGGAGCCGATGGTGACGACGGCCCCGCGGCCGGAGGCGGCCAGGTGCGGGAGCGCGGCGCGGGCGCAGCGGTAGGCGCCGGTCAGGGTGATGTCGAGGTCGGCGGCCCAGTCCTCGTCGCTCCCGTCCTCGAAGAGCGGGGTGTCGGGGGTGCACCGGTAGGCGTTGTTGACCAGGACGTCGAGCGAGCCGAAGGTCTCCACCGCGTGCGCGACGGCGGCCTCGACCTCGTCCCTTCGCCCCACGTCGCAGCCGAACGCCTCGGCCCGCGGGCCGAGTTCGCGCAGCGCGGCGGCGGTCCGTTCGGCCGCGGCCGGGTCCACGTCGG
This sequence comes from Streptomyces sp. NPDC127038, assembly GCF_042725875.1. NCBI lineage: Bacteria > Bacillati > Actinomycetota > Actinomycetes > Kitasatosporales > Streptomycetaceae > Streptomyces > Streptomyces sp. NPDC127038. Next base: position 10,376 of record NZ_JBHXDQ010000004.1, read on the forward strand.
TGACGAGGACCCGCGCGCCCTCCGCGGCCAGGCGGCGGGCGGTCGCCGCCCCGATGCCGCGGGCCGCGCCGGTGATCAGGACCCCGTACCCCTCGAAGCGCCTCGTCGCTGTCATGGCTGGGAAGTTACCTCCATGATCGGCGCGGCGACAGGGGCCGGTCCGCACGGGCCGCTCGTCAGCGGTATCCCGTGGTGTCCGCGGGCTTCCCCTTGTCCTGTACCTCGACCAGATAGCGCCAGGCGTCCGGGCGGCTGCCGTCCCGGTCGGTGAATCCGTAGACCCGGGCGAGCTGCCCGCTGGAGAGGGACTGTCCGTTCCAGCGTGCGCGTCCGGGGTCGGCGGCCAGCGCGGCGACCGCGCGGCCCACGTAGAACGGTGTCTCGGAGATGGCGAAGTGCGGCTCGCGCTCCTCGGCGTCGTGCCAGTTCTCCTCGGTCACGCCGAAGGCGTCGAGCATGATCTCCGAGCGCATCCAGCCGGGGGTGAGGGCCACGGCGGTGGCTCCGCGCGGGCCCAGTTCGTGTCCGAGGGCGAACGCCATGCGCAGCACGGAGGACTTGGCGAGGTCGTAGAAGAAGGAGACGCGGTAGGTGTCACGGTTGTAGTCCGCGGTGCCGTCGGTCATCTCGACGACCAGGCCGCCCGGTCGGCGCAGCAGCAGGGGCAGCGCGTGGTGGCTGGTGATCGCGTGGGTCTCGACGGCGAGCCGGAGCATACGGCGGCCGTTGTCGAGGTCGTGCTCCCACAGGGGTGTGTCCCACTCGAAGAGGTTCTCGGCGCCCCAGATGTCGTTGACCAGGACGTCGAGGCGGCCCTGTTCGTCGGCGATCCGGGCGACGAGGGACTCCACCTCGGCCGGGACGAGGTGGTCGGTGGGGACGGCGACGCCCCGTCCGCCCGCCGCGGTGACCAGGTCGGCGGTGTCCTCGATGGTCTCCGGGCGGTCGTACTCCGAGCGCCGTTCCCGGGTGGTGCGGCCGGTGACGTAGACGGTGGCACCGGCCGCGCCGAGTTCCACAGCGATCCCGCGGCCCGCGCCGCGGGTCGCGCCCGCGACCAGCGCGACGGTGTCCCGCAGCGTGCCTTCCGACGGCCCTGACATGTCCGACCTCCGTGAGCGTGGCCTCCACGGGTGCTCACCCGTGTGTGGCTACGAGCCTCTCCTGGAAGCCGGACATCTTCTGTCAGGTATCCGTGCGGTGTTCTCGCCGTGTCGGCGGGGCGCGCCCGTCGCGGCGGCGAGGTGGTGGCGGCGGCGGGTCAGTGGCCGCGTTCGATCCAGGCCTCCAGGTGGGGTGCCTCCGCTCCGATCGTGGTCGTCGCGCCGTGTCCGGTACGGACGACCGTGTCGGCCGGGAGGGTGAGCAGCCGGTCGCGGATGGATTCGATGATCGTCGGGAAGTGGGAGTAGGACCGGCCGGTCGCCCCGGGGCCGCCCTGGAAGAGGGTGTCGCCGGAGAAGAGGGTGCCGAGGCCCGGGTCGTAGAGGCAGACCGCGCCCGGGGCGTGGCCCGGGGTGTGCAGCACGGTCAGATCGGTTCCGGCGGCCTCGATCACCTGACCGTCCTGGAGCCAGGCGTCGGGCATCCGGTCCGGGTGGGTGAGCTTCCACAGCGGCAGGTCGTCGGGGTGGAGCCAGATGGTGGCTCCGGTCCGGTCCGCCAGCGCGGGAGCGGCGTCGATGTGGTCGTTGTGGGCGTGGGTGCAGACGATCCCGCGCAGCCGGCGGTCGCCCACCGCCTCGGCGATGGCGTCGGCGTCGTGTGCGGCGTCGATCACGACGACCTCGTGGTCGTCGCCCACGATCCACACGTTGTTGTCGACCTCCCAGGTGCCGCCGTCGAGCTCGAACGTGCCCGAGGTGACGAGGTGTTCGACGCGCGCGGCCATCAGAACTCCACCACCGAGCGCAGTACGTCGCCCTGGTGCATCCGCTCGAAGGCCGCCTCGATGTCGTCCAGGGCGATCGTCTCGCTCACGAACGCGCCCAGGTCCAGGCGCCCTTGGAGGTGGAGGTCGATCAGCATGGGGAAGTCGCGGGAGGGCAGGCAGTCCCCGTACCAGGAGGACTTGAGCGCGCCGCCGCGGCCGAAGACGTCGATCAGCGGGAGTTCGAGCTTCATGTCGGGGGTGGGCACGCCGACGAGGACGACCGTGCCGGCGAGGTCGCGGGCGTAGAAGGCCTGCCGGTACGTCTCGGGGCAGCCCACCGCCTCGATGACGACGTCGGCGCCGAAGCCGCCGGTGAGTTCGCGGATCGCCTCGACGGGGTCGGTGGTCCGGGAGTTGACGGTGTGCGTCGCGCCGAGCTTCTCGGCGGTCGTGAGCTTGCGGTCGTCGATGTCGACGGCGATGATCTTCGCCGCGCCGGCGAGGCGGGAGCCCGCGATGGCCGCGTCGCCGACTCCGCCGCAGCCGATGACGGCGACGGTGTCGCCCCGGCCGACGTTGCCCGTGTTGATGGCGGCGCCGATGCCGGCCATCACTCCGCAGCCGAGCAGTCCGGCGACGGCCGGGGAGACGGCCGGGTCGACCTTGGTGCACTGTCCGGCCGCGACCAGCGTCTTCTCGGCGAAGGCACCGATGCCGAGGGCGGGTGAGAGTTCGGTGCCGTCCTTCAACGTCATCTTCTGCTTCGCGTTGTGGGTGTCGAAGCAGTACCAGGGGCGTCCGCGCAGACACGCGCGGCACTGTCCGCACACCGCGCGCCAGTTGAGGATCACGAAGTCGCCGGGGACCACGTCCGTGACTCCGGCGCCGACCGACTCCACGATTCCGGCCGCCTCGTGGCCGAGCAGGAACGGGAAGTCGTCGTTGATGCCGCCCTGCTTGTAGTGCAGGTCCGTGTGGCAGACCCCGCAGGCCTGGATCTTCACCACGGTCTCGCCGGGCCCCGGATCGGGCACGACGATGGTCTCGACGCGCACCGGCTCGTTCTTGCCCGGCGCGATCACGCCCCGTACTTCCTGCGGCATGTGAGTAAGCCCTTCCCTAGGTGGACCTTCCGTCGACCGACCCTACGGTGTGACCGGCCGGTAGAAGGCCATCCGGCCCGCGACGGTCCTGGTCCCGATCACGGCCCCGACGTTCCTCTCAGATACCCCCGGGGGTACCTCTGCTACGGTGGATATACCCCCGGGGGTAATCAACGACCGTGCCGGGAAGCCTCCGGGCTTCCCGCGGGAGAGGAGTGCAGCCGTGTTCTTCGTCGACACCATCGAGGTGGCGGGCCTGGGCAACCGGAGCTATCTGGCCGGAGGCCCCCGTACCGCCGTCGCCGTCGATCCGCCCAGGGACGCCGAGCGGGTGATCACGGCGGCGGCCCGGCGGGGCGTGCGGATCGCCTACGTCGTCGAGACGCACCTGCACAACGACTACGTGAGCGGCGGCCTGGAGCTGGCCCGCCTCACCGGGGCCGCCTATCTGGTCCCGGCCGGCGCCCGGGTCGCGTTCGACCGGGTGCCCGTCGCCGACGGGGACACCGTGGAGGTGGACGCCGGGCTGACGCTGCGGGCGCTGGCCACGCCGGGACACACCCCGCACCACACCTCGTACGCCCTCCAGGAGGACGGACGGGCCGTCGCGGCCTTCACCGGCGGCTCACTGCTCATCGGCACAGTGGGCCGGCCCGATCTGGTGGAGCCGCGGCTGACCGGGGAGCTGGCCCGGGCGCAGCACGCCTCGGCGCACCGGCTCGCCGCGGAACTGCCCGACGACACCGCCGTCCTGCCCACCCACGGCTTCGGCAGCTTCTGCTCCGCCGGGACCGCCGAGGGCGACGCGACCACGATCGGGCGCGAGCGCACCGGCAACGACGCCCTGGTCAAGGACGTCGACACGTTCGTCGCGGACCTGCTCGCCGGACTCGACGACGTCCCCGCGTACTACGCCCACATGGGCCCCGCCAACGCCGAGGGCCCGGCGCCCGTCGATCTGACCCCGCCCGCGCTCGCGGACGCCACGGAGATCGCCGCACGGCTGGCGGCCGGTGAGTGGGTCGTGGACCTGCGCAGCCGGCTCGCCTTCGCGGCGGGCCATGTCGCCGGGGCCGTGAACTTCGAGGCGGAGGGACAGTTCGCCGTCCATCTGGCCTGGCTGCTCCCCTGGGGCAGGCCCGTCACCCTGCTCGCCGAGTCCCCCGAACAACTCACCCGGGCACAGCGCGCGTTGGCGCAGGTCGGCGTGGACCGTCCGGCCGCCGCCGCGATCGGCTCGCCCGCGGGCTGGCTGCGCGAGGGGGAACGGCCGCGCGCCTTCCGCCGGGCCTCCTTCGCCGAGCTGGCCGAGGCGTACGACTCCCCTGGCCGTACCGTGGTCCTGGACGTCCGGCGCGACTCCGAGCGGGCCGGGGGCCATGTCGCGGGTTCGCTCCACATTCCTCTCCACCAGGTGCGCGACCGGCTCGGGGAGATACCCTCCGGGACCGTCTGGGTGCACTGCGCCGGGGGCATGCGCGCGGCGATAGCCGCCTCGCTGCTGGACGCGGCGGGCCGGGACGTCGTGGCCGTCGACGACTCCTTCGCCGCCGCGACCGCCTCCGGCCTGCCCATGGCACAGCCCCCGGCGACGGTTCCCGTCTCCCAGGACGCCACGGCGTGAGCGTTCTGGTTCTCGCCCTGGCCGCCGGGGCCGTGACCGGGCTCGCGCTCGGGGCGCTGGGCGGCGGCGGCAGCGTCCTGACCGTGCCCGCCCTGATCTATCTGCTCGGATTCACGCCCGCGGCGGCCACCACCGCGAGTCTGGTCATCGTCACCCTCACCTCGGCGACCGCGCTGACCGGGCACGCCCGGCAGGGCGCGGTCCGCTGGCGCGCCGGTGCGCTGTTCGCGGCGGCCGGGCTCCTCCCGGCGGCCCTGGGCGGCGCGGTGTCGGGAGCGCTGCCTCCCGCCGTGCTGACCGGCGCGTTCTCGCTGATCGCGGGCCTCGCGGCGGTCCGGATGCTCCGTCCGGCGCGCTCAGGGGCGAGGACCTCCCCCGCCGGGACCGGCCGGATCACCGGAACGGGCGCGGGTCTCGGCGCGGTGACCGGCGTGCTGGGCGTGGGCGGCGGCTTCCTCGCCGTACCGGCCCTGGTGAACGTCGTCGGTCTGCGGATGCGGGCCGCGGTCGGCACCAGCCTGCTGGTGATCACGGCGAACTCGCTCGCCGCGCTGCTGGCCCGCGCGGGAACGGCGCAGAGCCTGGACTGGGCGGTGGTGGCGCCGTTCGCCGGGGCCGCCGTCCTCGGCGCCTGGGACGGCAAGCGGCTGGCCGCCCGGGTCTCGGGCGGCACGCTTCAGCGGATCTTCGCCTGGGCGCTGCTGGCCGTGGCGGCGCTGATGCTCCTGGACGTCGTGCTGTGAGGATCAGGCCAGCGACAGGAAGAGCTTCTCCAGCCGGGCCCGCATCTGCTCGCTGGTCTCACCGTTCTTCGCGCCGTTCTCGACATCGGTCAGACACTGCTGGAGCCCGGTGGCGATGATCGCGAAACCGGCCCGGTCCAGGGCGCGGGAGGCGGCGGCGAGCTGGGTGACCACCTCCTCGCAGTCACGTCCCTCCTCGATCATCCGGATCACTCCGGAGATCTGCCCCTGCGCCCGGCGCAGCCGGTTCAGCACGGACTTCAGCTCGGCACCCGCGAGTTCCAGTTCCACGAACACTCCTCCGTCCATACCCCTAGGGGTATCGTACTCCGCCTCGCGGGGCACCCCAGAAGAGCAAGGATGACACTCCGCATGAACACCCCCCTCTCCCTCGACGCCGACCAGGCCCACGGCCGCCTCGGCGAGCTGACCGTCATCGACGTCCGCACCCCCGGCGAGTACGCCTCCGGCCATCTGCCCGGCGCCCTGAACATTCCGCTGGACCGGCTCCGCCGCGCGCTGCCCGTCCTCGCGGACTCCCGTGCCGACCTGCTCCTGGTCTGCCGCTCCGGCGCCCGCTCCGCGAACGGCTGCGCCCTGCTGGCCGAGCACGGGGTGCGGGCCGCCACGCTCACCGGCGGCACCGGTGCCTGGGCGGAGCGCGGACTCGAACTGCACCGCCCGGCCGCCGGCACCCGGTCCGGCTGGGCCATGGAACGCCAGGTGCGCCTCACCGCCGGCAGCCTCGTCCTCGCCGGACTCGGCCTCGGACGCCTGCACCCCGCCTGGCGGTTGCTGTCCGCCGGGGTCGCGGGCGGGCTGGTGTTCTCCGCGCTCACCGACACCTGCGGCATGGCCGCGCTGCTCGGCAGGCTCCCGCACAACCGGCCCCGCGCGGCCGACCTCGACGCCACCCTGGCGGCCCTGGAGGAACGCGTCGCCTGAGCCCCGTACCGTCGCGGCGGTAGGGGCGGGTCCGGGCGCGTCACCGACGTAGCCTGAACGCCCCGCCCCAACTCCCGCAAGGAGCACCGTGAGCCTGACCGAGACCGTGCCCGAGGTGCCCGCGTGGCGCCTGCTGCTCGGGTACGTACGACCGCACCGCCGGGCCCTGTTCGCGGGCGCGCTGCTGGCGCTGACGACCGGTGCCACCGGGCTGATGCTGCCGCTGGTGGCGCGCGGGCTCATCGACGACCTCTCGCACGACAAGTCGATCGGACACGCCCTGCTCGGCATGGCGGTCCTCGTGGTGACCAACGCGGCCCTGGGGGCGCTGGGTTCGTACGTGCTGCGGCGCACCGCGGAGTCGGTGGTGCTGGGCGCGCGGCGCACGCTCTCCTCGTATCTGCTGCGGCTGCGCATACCCGCCGTGGACCGCAGCGAGCCGGGCGACCTGATGGCGCGCATCACCTCCGACACCACCCTGCTGCGCGAGGTCACGACCGATTCCCTGGTCGGCCTCGGCACCGGCGGCCTCACCCTCGTCGCGACGGTGGTGATGATGGGCCTGGTCGACCTGGTGCTGCTCGGTGTCACGCTGGGCGTGGTGCTGTGCGCGGGCACGGTCCTCGGTCTGATCCTGCCCCGCATCAACCGGGCGAGCAGGCGCGCCCAGGACGCCGTCGGGGCGATGGGGGCCTCGCTGGAGCGGACCCTCGGCGCGCTGCGGACGATCAAGGCGTCGGGTGCCGAGCACCGTGAGGAGCTGAGCGTCCACGAGGCCGCCGAGGAGTCCTGGCGGCAGAGCGTACGGGCGGCCAAGTGGTCGGCCGCCGCGGGCAACACGGCCGGACTGGCGATGCAGACCGCCTTCATCACGGTCCTCGCGGTGGGCGGCGCCCGGGTCGCCACCGGCGCCATCCACGTCGGCACCCTGGTCGCCTTCCTGCTGTACGTGTTCTATCTGATGTCCCCGATCCAGCAGGTGGTCGGCGCGGTCACGCAGTACCAGACCGGCGCCGCCGCGCTCGCCCGTATCCAGGAGGCCCTGCGACTGCCCGCCGAGCCCGCCGCCCTGCCCGCGCCGCTGCCGGCGCCCGGCGCGGAACCGGCGGCGCTCGCCTTCGAGGACGTCCGCTTCCGCTACGCCGACGACCTGCCCTACATCCACCGCGGTGTGACGTTCAGCGTCCCCGCCCGCGGCCTGACCGCGTTCGTCGGCCCGTCCGGCGCGGGCAAGACCACCGTGTTCTCGCTCATCGAACGGTTCTACGAGCCCGAGGCGGGCGTCATCAGCGTGGACGGCCTCGCGCTCGGCGACTGGGAGCTGCCCAGGCTCCGGTCCTCCATCGGCTACGTGGAACAGGACGCGCCGGTGCTCTCGGGCTCCCTGCGCGACAACCTGCTGCTCGGCAACCCGGACGCCGGCGAGGGCGAGCTGGCCCGGGTGCTGAGGACCACCCGCCTCGACGGCCTCGTGGAGCGGCTGCCCGGCGGCCTGGACACGCTCGTCGGCCATCGCGGCACCAAGCTGTCCGGCGGCGAACGCCAGCGCGTCGCCATCGCGCGGGCCCTGCTGCGCCGCCCCCGGCTACTGCTCCTCGACGAGGCCACCTCGCAGCTCGACGCCGTCAACGAGGCCGCGCTGCGTGACACGGTGGCCGATGTGGCCCGTACGACCACGGTGCTGGTGGTCGCGCACCGCCTGTCCACCGTCACCTCGGCCGACCGCATCGTCGTGATGGACGCGGGCCGTGTCCGAGCGGTCGGCACCCACCGCGAACTCGTCTCAGCGGACGCGCTGTACGCCGAACTGGCCGCCACCCAGTTCCTCGCGACCGCGGGATGACCGGGGCGGCGTGGTCGCGGCCGGGCGGCGTGCCACGTCACGGAAACCCGCGGTTCCTTGGCGAGGGCCCTGCTCTCCTCTAGGGTGATGCCTTCTTTCCGCCACGGGGACGGCCGTCCGCGCACGGTCGGCCCCGTCCCGGGCGGCGAGTCACGCCCCACCCGATCCACAGGCGACTGATCATGGTCAACAACCGACACGCGGCCGGGCAGGCCGTCCCCGGGATCATCTTCCCGGCCCCCGCCGGAACCCCCGCCGGCCTGGAAGTGATCTCGCTGGCAGCGCTGCGCGCCCGAGGCACCGATCTCGGCGCGCCGCAGCGCCCCGCCTTCCACCAGATACTGACGCTGGCCTCCGGCACGCTGTGCCAGACGGTGGACTTCACCGGCCACGACGTCGGACGGGACTCCTGGCTGTGGACGCGCCCGGGGCAGGTGGTGCAGTGGGGCGACCTCGCCCGGGCCGAGGGGACGCTGATCGCCTTCGAGCGGGACTTCCCGGGAGCGGCCACCGTCCGTGCGGCCCGGCTCGACGATCCGCACGCCCGGGTGCTGCGCACGCCGGGAGGCGAGGCCGCCGCCTCGCTGCGGGTGGCCGCCGCGCATCTGGAGCACGAGTTCCGGTCACCGGGGCGGCTGCCCCTCGACGCGCACGGAGCGGTACTGCGTCATCTGCTGGAGGCGCTGGTCCTGCGTCTGGCGCATCCGGACGGGTCCGACTCCCGGACCACCCCGCCCAGCGAAACCTTTCTTCGGTTCCGGGCGACCGTCGAGCGGGACTTCGCGCACACCCGCCGGGTGGACGACTACGCCCTCACCCTCGGCTACTCGGCCCGCACCCTTTCCCGGGCCGCCCTCGAAGCGGCGGGGATCGGCGCCAAGGAGTTCATCGACCGCCGGGTGATCCTGGAGGCCAAGCGGCTGCTCGCCCACACCGACCTGGCCGCCGCCCGTATCGCCGACGGGCTGGGGTTCTCCAGCGCCACGAACTTCGCCAAGTACTTCCACCAGCGGGCCGGGCAGCCACCCATCGCGTTCCGCACGGCGGTCCGCGGACGGGTGGACTGATCCGGTTCTCGGCTTTCGGCTTTCGCCCTTCGGGGCCCGCTAGCCCTGGATGCCCGGGAGCAGGCCGGTCACCGGGGCGGCCAGGTCGGTCACCTGGTGCAGCTGGTTCAGGTCGTTCAGCCGGTTCAGGCCGGCGAGCTGGGTGGAGGGCCGCGGGAGCTGGGCCTGCGCGGCGGCGGGGAGCTCGCTCGTGGCCAGCGAGTCGAGCGTGGTGACGGGGTTCAGCTTCCCGGCGTCGTGGGCCTCGGAGCCCGCGGCCGTCGCCATCGGCGCGGCGAGCCCCGTGACACCGACGGCGAGACCAACGGCGGCGACGATACGTCGTGTTGAGATCATGCAATCAGCAACGCCGCGCGCCCCGCGGCGGACACGGTCCGCCGCCCCCGCTCACCCGAGAGGCTCACAGTGCGGCTGCGTTTGCCGTGGGCCGCGAGGCGGAGGAGGCTCGATACCGAGGCGTTTCGCGGTCGGCTCGTGACCGGCCCACGCCTTCCTGAGGAGGACACGCCCTGAGGAGGTCACCCATGGGCACGGCGACAACCCCCGCCTTCGACACCGAGGCGCTGCGCCGGGGCATTGAAGGACACAGTGCGGCAGATCTGCTGTCGCTCTACGCGGACGACGCGGAACTGCGCATCGTGGACCGCAACACCCAGCCGAGCCATCCGATGGTCAAGCACGGCCGTGCCGAGATCGCCGAGATGCTCGAGGACGTCTACAGCCGGGACATGACGCACACGATGGACCAGTGCGTCGTCCAGGGCGACCACGTCGCCTACACCGAGACGTGCGTGTACGCGGACGGGGTGCGGGTGATGAGCACGTCGATGATGTCCTTGCGCGACGGCAAGATCGTCGAGCAGACACTGGTACAGGCATGGGACGAGTAGGGAGGAACTGGCCGAAGGTCCAGGTCACATCGCGTGTGACCTGGACCTTCTCGGCCGGCGCCGCGATGGGCCGGTCGCGTCCGGCCCGGTCCCGGCGACGGACGGTGTCCGCGGCGGGGCTGCGGGTGTCCGCCTCCCTGCTGGACTCGCTGCTGCGGACCGCCCGTTCGCGTCCCCGCCCGCCGGCTTCCCGTACCACGCGAAGGCTGCGGATCCGGCCACGGTGACCCGCGCGGTCCGGCTCGCGGGACCGGCTCGCGGGACCGCAGGGCCGGCGTCAAGGACCGCCCGAGCCGGGCTCCGGGACCGCGGAGCCGGCCTCCTGAACCTCCGAACCGGCGTCCGAACCGGGGAGCCGGCCCCGCGTTGGGCCGAACCGCCTTCAGAGCTGGGTCGGAACGGCTCCGGAGACGGGTTCCGGCGCCCGCAGCAGCATCGGCGAGGCCCGGTCCACGAGATCGTGCAGCAGCGCCGAATAGCCCGCGTCGCCCCCGAGTTCGTGGAGCAGGCCGTGCGCCCGGTCGCGGAAGACGGTGATGCCCTCCTCGTAGCGGCGCAGCGCGTCCGGTGCGAGGAGGAGGTCGGTGAGCGCCGCCGCCGCGTCGGGCGAACGGCGTGCGGCAGCGTGCAGTTCGAGGACGTGACCCGCGGCCTCGCGGCCGGCGCTCTCCACCGCGCACGCCAGCAGATAGGTCACCGTGCCGTTCGCGAGGTCCTCGTTGCGGCCGGTCAGGATGTCCTGCTGGTCGTTGAACAGCTGCCACAGGACGCCGAAGACGTTGCCGAACTCCCGCCAGAGCTCGACCCTTTCGTCCCCGAGGCCGGCCAGCCGCGCGGCCATGGCGGTGACCATGCTGTACGGAGCTCCGGACTTCCCGAGGTAGGCCGTGACCACGGCCTCGCGGGTGGCGGTGTCCACGTCCGCGCGGAGATCCCTCAACTGGCCCTCGGTGGCGCCGATCCAGCACCGCACGATCTCGGCCGACAGCGGGCCGTGCGCCTCCCCGGGGATCCGCGGCGACTGAACGACGAGCAGGGGAAGGGGTATTCCGCCGATGACCGTGGCCAGCAGGGCCTCGCTCTCGCGCAGACCGCCGGCGGCGAGGACGGCCTGGCCGTCGGCGAGGTCGTCGAGGAAGCACGCGGAGGTCCACCACAGCTCGTGGACGACGGCCAGGGGAACGGCCGGTCCGGGCGCCCCGGTCTCCACGGCGTGGACGATCAGCGGCAGCACGGAGTGGGGGTAGGCGAAGGTCCGGTGTTCCAGGAGTTCGGCGACGGCGGCCCGGACGGACGCGGCCGACGGGCCCAGCAGGTCGAGCGCGTGTTTCCGCTCGGCCTCGATGTCCGCGGACATCTCCCGATGCAGATCCATGTACGAGTTCGCTCGCACAGCCCACCCCCACCACTCACTTGTTCGAGCACCGATTCGATCATTCGCCATGATGGCGAGCCAGAGCAACTTTGCGCCATGGCCGGTTTCTTGGGGAACCCGTTCCCCCGGTGAAGCGCGGGGTCGACGGGCGGGGACCGCCGCCATACTGACCCACGTGCGAGTAGCGATCATGACCGCGGGTTCGCGGGGCGACGTGGCGCCGTTCACCGGTCTCGGCCACGGTCTGGTGCGGGCGGGGTACGAGGTCACCCTGGTGACCCACGGCTGCTTCGCGGACCTGGTGGCGGGCTCGGGAGTGGGCTTCCACGCGCTGCCCGTCGATCCGCGCGCCGAACTGGAGTCCGGGCGCGGGCGGCGGCTGCACCGGAGCTCCACCGGCGCCGGCAAGATCCTCCGGCTCGCGGAACTGGCCCGCTCGCTCGCGGGACGGCTGGCCGGCGACATGATCACGGCGGCCCGGTCCAGCGACGTCCTGCTGGTGTCCGGTTCGCTGGGCCCGCTCGGCCACTGCGTCGCCGAGGTGCTGGGGCTGCCCAGCATGGGGGTCCACCTCCAGCCGCTCGCCCCGACGAGGGAGTTCACGCCTCCCGTGGCCGGCGTCCGCTCCTGGGGTCCCGCCGTCAACCGGGCCGCCGGGTACGGGGTGAACCTGGCCGTCGAGCGGGTCTTCGCCCGGACGGTGCGGGACCTGCGCGGGCAGTTCGGCCTGCCGCGCCTGGGTCCGGCCGCGGCCCGTCGCGCCCGGGAGCGGAGCGCCTGGCCGGTGCACCACGGGTTCAGCCCCCTGGTGGTGCCCCGGCCGCGGGACTGGCGGAAGGGACTCGACGTCCGCGGCTACTGGTGGCCGTACGACGGTGCGGACGCCCGGCTCCCCCCGGCGCTGGCGGACTTCCTGGACGCGGGCCCGGCCCCGGTCTACGTGGGTCTGGGCAGCGCCACCGTGCCCGATCCCGGCCGGCTGAGCGGCGAGATCGTGCGGGCCCTGCGCTCGGCGGGGCTGCGCGGGGTGATCCAGCGGGGCTGGGGCGAGCTGCGCGCGACCGGCGACGACATGTTCACGGTCGGCGAGGTGCCGCACTCCGTCCTGTTCCCCCGGATGGCGGCGGTCGTGCACCACGCCGGGGCCGGTACGACGGCGGCGGGGCTGCGGGCCGGGGTCCCCGCCGTGCCCGTGCCGGTCCAGTTCGACGAGGGCTTCTGGGCGGCGCGGCTCGTGGCGCTCGGGGTCGCGCCCGGCAGCCTGTCCCTCCGGGGTCTGCGGGCCGAACGGCTGGCGCCGGCCCTGGTCCGGGCGACCACGGATCCCTCGTTCCGGCGCGCCGCCGGAGGGCTGGCGGACCGCCTGCGCGCGGAGGACGGCGTGACGCCCGTCGCCGGGGCACTGGCCCGGCTCGGGCACCGGGGGCGCCCCTGACAACCCGGCGCCCACACCCGGGAGCCCCCGAGCACCGGGCTCCGGCACCCGGGCCGCCCCCGGGGACCCGGCTCCGGCGAAGGCGACCCGTTCCGGTGGGACCGACCTTCTGCCGGGCTCGCAGGCTCCCGGTCCCGGTCCCGGTCCCGGTCCCGCGGGCCTACGGGCCCGTGGTCCCGTCGGTGCCCCGGCCGACCGGGCGCAGAATGGCGAGGAGCTGGCGGACCAGTTCCTCCACCACCTCGTCCAGGGTCGCGTCCACCCACCCGGCGTTCCAGTCGTGGAGCAGGCCGTTCACGCTGCCGATGAAGGCGGTGGCGGCCAGCCGGTGGTCGCGCGGCTCCGCCTCCCCGCGGGCGACGGCGGCCGCCGCCTCGGCGCAGATGAACTCCACCCAGCGGGCCCGTCGCGCGAGCCGCTGCTCCTCGAGTCGGGGGCTCACGCCGATGATCTCGACGAAGGTGATGCGGATACGGCGCGGATCACTCGTCACGTTCGCGGCGTAGGCGCGGAAGAGGGCGGTGGCCCGCTCGGCGAGCGGGAGGTCGCGGGCCCCGGCGAGCGCGTCCAGAGCGGCCTGCTCCGCCCAGTCGTTCACCTGGAGGTGGAGGGCCGCCAGTACGTCCTCCAGGCCGCGGAAGGCCTCGTAGAACTGGCGCGTGGACAGTCCCGCCGTCTCGCTGAGGGCCGCGACCGTCGTCGAGCGGTACCCGGGTCCGGCGCCGAACAGCTGGAGCCCGGCGTCGAGGAAGCGGCGGCGGCGCTCCGCCTGCCGTTCCTCGGCCGTCCTGCCGCCGTACCGCCCGGTGGGCTGTCTGAGTCTGCCCGCCACGCGCACCTCCGCTCGACGCCGGCGCGAACCGGTGTTCGCCCGTCCGGCGATTTTCTCGTGCACCGCCTCTTGTGAAGAGGCTCCCCGAGTCCTTACTTTCCAGTAAGTGCACTTTGAAAGCGGGCGTGTTCAGATTTCTACTTGTCATGCCTTTGACATCACCACCTCGACATCGACGCGCTCGCTCGCCATCAATCGCCTCTACGACAAGGACCCCCCATGTCCGTCCTCGGAGCCAGACACGTGTGCACGCTCGCCGCCGCCCTCACGCTCACCCTCGGCGGGACGGCGACCGCCGCCTCCGCCGTCGGCGAGCGGGCCCCGGCCACCGATCTGCGGGAGGTGATGTTCGTCGGCAACAACTGGGACGGCACCGCGGACGTCATCAGGTCCTCCGGCGACTTCGCGAAGGTCGGCCGGATCGACGTCATCCCGGACAAGGCCGAGCGGCTCGCCGCGATCAACGCCGATCCGATCAAGTGGGCGTACTTCATGGGCATCCGCAACGGTGTCGGCGAGGGACACGACCAGTTCGTCGACGACATGTACTCCACCCCGGACGGCAGGTCGGTGGTGGTCTCGCGCCCGAGCTTCGCCGACGTCGTCTCGATCGACCTCGCCACCGGCCGGATCAACTGGCGTTTCCCCGTGGCGGGTTACCGTTCCGACCACATGGCCGTGTCGCCCGACGGCACCCGGGTCGCGGTGTCGGCGTCCACCGCGAACACCGTCCACGTGCTCGACATCGCGACCGGCGCGCAGCTCGGGTCGTTCGCCACCGGCGACAAGCCGCACGAGAACATCTTCACCCGCGACGGCAAGTACATCTGGAACATGGCCATCGGCGACGTCACCACCGCCCTCGACGACCCCTGGCTGGACTGGACGAAGGGCGACCGGAAGATCACGGTCGTCGACGCGGCCACCTTCAAGCAGGTCAAGGTGATCGACATGCGCCAGCGCCTCGACGCGATCGGTCTCAGGGACTTCTCCGACGCCGTCCGTCCGGCCGTCTTCTCCCCCGACGAGTCCAAGCTGTACTTCCAGGTGTCGTTCTTCAACGGATTCCTGGAGTACGACGTGGCCACAGACAGGATCACCCGGGTCAAGACCCTCCCGAAGAACCCCGCCACCAGCAGCGACCGCACGACCTGGGTCAACGACTCGCGCCACCACGGCATTTCGATGAACCCCTCGGGCACCAAGCTGTGTGTCGCCGGGACGATGGACGACTACGCCACGGTCGTCGACCGCGCGACCCTCCAGGAGGGACCGCTGGTCCCCGCCTCCAAGCCGTACTGGGCCACCGTGAGCGGGGACGGCAAGGACTGCGTCGTCTCCGAGAGCGGCGCCGACCAGGTCACCGCGATCGACTTCGAGACGGGACTGAAGACGGTGTCGGTGCCGGTCGGCGACCACCCCCAGCGGGTCCGGCTCGGCCATGTGGAGGCGAACTGGACCGGCACCAGCGGCGGCTGACGTCCTCTCAGCCGAAGCGCGCGGCGGCCCAGGCGGCGAGTTCCGTCCGGGCCCCGCTCAGCAGGGCGGCGGACGGGGCGCTCGCCCCGTTCGTGACCAGCGCGAAGTGCACGGTTCCCGGGCCGGACGCGGTGAGCAGGAGGCGGCGGCTTCCGGTGCCGCCCGGCTCGGGAGCCACGGCGACGGGCGTGGCCGGGGTGTAGGCGGGCGGGGAGACCGTCGCCCCGAGGTCGGACACCACCGTCGTGGCCGCCGTCGGGAAGGAGGCCGGGAGATGGAGGTCCGTCGGGGCGGTGCCGCCGTCGGAGCGCCAGACGAGCAGCCCGTACTGCCCCGTACCCACCAGCTGGGAGACCTGCGGCAGGGTCGAGGGGACCGGGTTCCAGGTCAGCGTGGTGGAGCCGTCGCGGGAGCGGTCCTCGTAGGTGAAGGCGAGGGTGGAGCCCGCGGTGGCCGAGGGATAGAGGCGGTCGAGGAGCCTGGCGTCCTGGCGCAGCACGGGCGTGCCCGAGTCGTCGAGGCGCACGGCGGACATGTCCTCGTCGTTCCAGGCGTCGCCCGAGGTCAGGACTTTCCCCGGGTTGTCGTTCATCAGCTCGTGGTGGCGGCCGCTGTAGAGGTCCCACTGCCACTGGGTGCCCGAGAGGACCGGTCCGGACGAGGCCGCCGAGGACCACCAAGCGGCGCCGGAGAGACGGGAGTCGAGGGCCTGGTACATGGCCTTGTCGACGGTGGGCGCCTTGTCCGAGACCGTGCCGGAGAGCGGGTGGCCGAACTCGGAGACGACGGCCGCCGTCCCGGCCGCGGCGGCCCGGTCCCGCACCGCGCCGAAGTCGCCGGAGTACT
Organism: Streptomyces sp. NPDC127038; assembly: GCF_042725875.1. Classification (NCBI taxonomy): domain Bacteria; kingdom Bacillati; phylum Actinomycetota; class Actinomycetes; order Kitasatosporales; family Streptomycetaceae; genus Streptomyces; species Streptomyces sp. NPDC127038. Next base: position 26,431 of record NZ_JBHXDQ010000004.1, read on the forward strand.
GGCCGTCTCCCGCCTTGCCCCACATGAGGACGCCCGAGATGGCCTTCTGGTCGTAGAAGTGGGTGTTGAGGACGTAGCGCGGGCCGAGCGTGCCCGCGTCGAGCAGTCCGCCCTCCTGCTTCTGGGAGCTGATGTTCGCGTTCCAGAAGAGGTTGGGCTCCACGAAGGCGGGCTTGTCCTGCCAGCCGGCCGCGTCCATCCGGGCCCGGAACCTCCCGTAGAAGGGCCAGAGCAGGTCGCGTTCCCAGGTGCGGCTGGTCTGGCCCGTGTCGTAACTGCCCGCGTAGGGCTCGTTGTACGGGTCGAAGCCGGCGAGGCCCGCGAACTCGGCGGTGGTGAGGTGCTGGGCGAGGTAGGTCATGGCGGTCCCGGCCGTAACCAGGAAGGCGTCCTGGAGCCCGTAGGAGTTGTGCCAGAAGTCGTACTGCGCGGCCTTCACGGCGTTGTTCTGGGTGATGTTCTGGCCCCAGAAGAGGCAGATGCCGCACGACTCCTGGGGGTAACCGCCCGCGGTCACGGCCCACTTGGGGGCACCGTCGCCGGAGTACCAGCTGCCCGTGTTGAACAGGTACCGGGAGTAGAGGTCCTGGTGGAAGTCGGGGAGGACACGGATCCCCGCGTCGAGGAACGCCCGCATCTGGTCGGTGACCGCGGCGAGATAGGCGGTGTCGACCTGGCCGCGGACCGGCTCGGCGTGGGCCCAGGAGAGCAGGAAGCGCACGGAGTTGCCGCCGCCCAGGGCGCGGAGCGCCGTCGCGGACTTCGCCGCGTCGGCGACCGTGGCGAAGGGCAGTCCGCCGTTCTCCTCCAGCTTGGTCTCGCCGGAGACGTTGTAGCCGCGCAGGACGACCTCACGGCCGAGGCCGTCGGTGAGCCGGCCGTTCGCGACCGTGAGGGCGGCGGCCGCGGGCTGGTCGAACCAGAGGGAGTCGGGGAGTCCGTCCGCGGCGGCGGGCCGGGTGCCGGCCGCCGTGAGGAAACCGGTGAGGAGTACGAGGACGCCGAGCAGACGCGCACGCAACTTCGTCATGTACACAACAGTCCTGCCGGTACCGGGAGGCGTCAACACCTCTGACTCATGAGTAAGTTTCTCGTTTCACCGCCCTCGCCCACGGGTGCGCCCGACGGAATCTCCGCGCGGGGCGGATCCTTGGAGGTGACCGGGATCCGGCCCTCCAGGACGGCCGGGTCACCGGGTGGCGGGACCCGCGGCGAGAGGAGCGGACGATGCGCGACATCCTCCCCGCGCTGTCCCGGTGGTACGCGGCCGGATCGCCCTTCGGGCTGGCCACGGTGGTGGCGGTCGGCGGCAGCGCGCCCCGCGACCCGGGCGCGGCCATGGCGGTGGGTCCGGACGACGAGGTCGTGGGCAGTGTGTCGGGCGGCTGCGTCGAGGGAGCGGTCCTCGAACTGGCCCGCGAGGTGATCGTCTCGGGCGGGGCCCGTCTGGAGACGTTCGGGGACGACGACGGCGCCTTCGCCGCGGGGCTGACCTGCGGAGGAGAGATCACGGTGCTGGTCCGCCGGGTGTCGGCGGCCGACGACCCGGTGTTCCCGGCGGTGGCCGGGTCGGTGGCGGCGGACCTCCCGGTGACCCTGGCGACGGTGCTCGACGGCCCGGCGCCACGGGGAGCGACGCTGGCCGTGCTGCCGGCTCCGGGCCCCGGGAACGACCGGGTACACCCTCCGCCCGACCCGGGCGACACGCCTCCGGGCTCGCCGCGCCCGGCGGGACCGGCAGGACCAGCAGGACCAGCAGGACCGGCAGGGCACGGAGGACCAGCAGGACCGGCAGGACACGGAGGACCGGCAGGACCGGCAGGACACGGAGGACCGGCAGGACCGGCGGGAGACGCGGAAGCGGGCGACGCCGTGCCCGGTCCTCCCCGCCCTGTCGGCCCCGGGGGTCCGGGCGACGCGTGGCCCGGTTCGGTCGGTTCGCTCGGGGTGGGCGGGCTGGACCGGGACGTCGTGGCGGACGTGCGCGGCGGGGCCGGGCGGGGCTTCACGGGGATCCGTCACTACGGGGCGGACGGCGTCACCGTGTTCCTGCACTCCTTCGCGCCGCCGCCCCGCATGCTGGTCTTCGGCGCGATCGACCACGCGGCCGCCGTGGCCCGCGTCGGCGGCTTCCTCGGCTACCGGGTCACGGTGTGCGACGCCCGCCCCGCCTTCGCCACTCCGAGACGGTTCCCCGAGGACGTGGAGGTCGTGGTCGACTGGCCGCACCGCTATCTGAGCGGCACGACGACCGACGAGCACACGGTGGTCTGCGTCCTGACCCACGACCCCAAGTTCGACGTGCCCCTGCTGGTGGAGGCGCTGCGCCGCCCGGCGGCGTACATCGGGGCGATGGGCAGCCGCCGTACCCACGAGGACCGTCTGGAGCGGCTGCGCGCGGCCGGCGTGCCGCGGAGCGCGCTGTCCCGGCTGCGCTCCCCCGTCGGCCTCGACCTCGGAGCCCGTACGCCCGAGGAGGTGGCCGTGTCCGTCGCGGCGGAGATCGTCGCGGTGCGGCGGGGCGGCAGCGGAGTGCCCCTGACCTCGCGCGGCGGGGCGATCCATCCCCGGTGACCCGCCGGACACGAGCCCTTGGGCCGGCGGCAGGACCGCCGGGTCAGCCCGTGCGCGGGGGCAGCCGGTGCAAGGTCACCTCGGCGAGCCCGCCGTCCCCGGTCACCGTCGCCGTCATGTACGTGCAGTACGGCTCGCGGCGGCGGTCCGTCGGCGAGCCGGGGTTGAGCAGCCGCAGACCGCCGGGCGCCGTGCTGTCCCAGGGGATGTGGCTGTGTCCGAAGACCAGGACGTCGAGGTCGGGGAAGCGCCGGGCGCAGCGCTGTTCACGGCCCTGCGCGCCGCCGGTCTCGTGGACGACGCCGAAGCGCAGCCCGCCGAGTTCGGCGCGGGCGGTCTCGGGGAGCCGGGCCCGCAGACCGGGGCCGTCGTTGTTGCCGTACACGCCGAGGAGCCGTCGGGAGCGGGCCTCCAGGAGGTCGAGGGTGGCGGTGTCCACCCAGTCCCCCGCGTGGACGACGACGTCGGCCGAGGGCAGCTCGGCCAGCAGCGGGGCGGGGAGTTCCCTGGCCCGGGCGGGCAGATGGGTGTCGGACATGATCAGCAGACGCAACGCTTCACCTCGTCAGTCGAGCGCGATCTCGCTCCAGACCTGCTTCCCGCCGCTCACCGGCACCGTGCCCCAGGTCGCCGACATCGCCTCGACGAGCAGTACGCCACGGCCGCCGGTGGCCTCCCAGCCGATGCTGGTGGGCTTGATCGGCGTGCGGGGCGAGTTGTCGGCGACCGCGATGCGCAGGCGGTGGTTGACGAGGGTGAGGTCGAGCCTGACCTGGCCGTCGGTGTGCACCAGGGCGTTGGTGACGAGTTCGGAGACGATCAGCAGGGCGGCGTCCGTGTACTCGGTGACGCCCCAGCTGCGCAGGGCGCGCCGGGTGTAGCGGCGGGCGTGGCGGACGGCCTCGGGGACCCGCCAGACGGTCCAGCTCTCGCGCAGCGGCAGGACCTCCATGCCGTCGTAGCGCATCAGAAGCAGGGCCACGTCGTCGCTGCGGTTGGCGCTGGTGAGCAGTTCGTCGGCGACGAGCCCGAGCTCGGCGGGGTCGGATCCTGCCAGGCCCTCGGCGAGGCGTCGCAGGCCGTCCTCGATGTCGAGCTCGACGGACTCGACCAGGCCGTCGGTGGTCAGCGCGACGATGGTGCCGGGCTGGAGCCGCAGCGGGCTCATGGGGAATTCGGTCTGCCGGATGACGCCGAGGGGCGGCCCGGTCTCCGACTCGGGGACCTCGGTTCGGCCGTCGGGGTGGCGCAGCACGGGCGGGATGTGTCCGGCGCGCACATACCAGGCGGCCCCCTCCTCCATGTCGATGTCGACATAGCAGCAGGTGGCGAAGAGGTCGGTCTCCAGATCGAGCAGGAGCCGGTTGGCGTGCGAGACGACCACGTCGGGCGGGTGGCCCTCGACGGCGTAGGCGCGCAGGGCGGTGCGCATCTGGCCCATGACGGTGGCTGCCGAGGCGTTGTGCCCCTGGACGTCGCCGATGACGAGGGCCACGTGGTTGTCGGGCAGCGGGATCACGTCGTACCAGTCGCCGCCGACGTCCAGGCCGGACGTGGTGGGCAGATAGCGGGCGACGGCGACCGCTCCGGGCAGCCGGGGCAGTCTGCGCGGGAGCAGGGTCCGCTGGAGCATGCCGATCAGTTCGTGCTCGGCGTCGAAGGCGTGGGCACGCACCAGGGCCTGTCCGGCGAGGCCGGCCGAGGCGGTGAGCAGGGCCCGCTCCTCGGGGGCGAACTCGTGCGGGGTGTCCCAGCCGATCAGACAGGCGCCCGCCATACGGCCGCCCGCCGGCAGCGGCAGGACGGCGAGGCCACCGGGGCCGACCTCGGAGAGCGCGGGTTCCAGGTCAGCGCCCGCGGGCCAGATGGCGGGCCTGCCCTCGCTCAGGGCGGCCGCCAGCGTGGGCATGGACCGGACGGGGGCGTCGGGCCACTCCGAGCGCCATTCGCTGCGCCACAGTTCCGGCCAGAACTCCGGCTGCGGCGGGTCCAGGAGAGTGACGACGAGGCGGTCGCCCTCCAGCTCGGCGACGGCGATCCGGTCGGCCTGGAGGGGTTTGCGCAGGGCGGCGACGACGGCCTGGCCGACGTCGCGGACGGTGCCGGCGGTGGCGAGGGAGGCGGCGAGCCGCTGGACGCGGCCCACGTCGCTGACCCCGGAGCGCAGCTTGGAGGCGTCGAAGACGGTTCCCACGAGCCGCGCGGGGCGGCCCTCGGCGGCGGGCAGCAGACGGGCGCGCAGCCGGAGCCACAGGTGTCCGCCGGACGGCTGGAGGATGCGGAACTCCAGTTCGCGGTCCCCGACGGACATGTGGTCCGGTTCCACGGCGGACATCAGGGCCGGGAGGTCCTCCGGGACGGCCATGGACAGCAGGGTCTCGACCTTGCCGTCGAAGGCGGTGGGGGACAGTCCGAAGAGTTCGAGCACCTCGTGGTCGACCTCGACGTGTCCGGTGTCCATGGCGAGGCTGAACGAGCTGGCGGGCAGTGCCGCGGTGTCGTCGGGCGGGGGCGCGGGCGGGCAGACGACGGCCTCGGCGAGCATCCCGAGGCAGACGCGGTCCTCGGCGCCGAATCCGTCGGGGCTCTCACTGACGGCGACCAGGCAGCCGTTCCCTTCCCGCAGGGGCAGCACGGCCAGGGTGAAGTCCTGGGAGGACAGCCGCCGGGCGTCGGCGCAGTGGGCGAGCTCCTCGGGTCCGAGCCAGCAGGGCTGTCCGGTGCGCAGGGCCTCGGCCGCCGGGGAGCCGCCGGGCAGGGGGTAGCTGTCGCGGAGCCCGTACAGCGTCCTGGGCACCCCCGCGGACTCGGCCAGGTGCAGTTCACCGCCGCTCGGGCTCGGTGAGTACACGGCGGCGACGGTCGCACCGGTGAAGACGAGTGCCTGTTCCAGCAGGCGGTGCAGCCGTTCGCGCGGGTCGAGATCCGCGGTGAGTGTCTTCAGGGCAAGTTCGGCACGCGACGATCTCGATCCGCGTTCCGCAGCACCCTCACTGACCACGCCGTCATTACAGCGCTTCCCAGGCTCGGGCGCAGCCCCTGTGACCGTTCCGAACGCGTCGGGCCTGGGGTGCAGCCCGTGCGGGGCGGCCGATCGAACGAAATCGAATCCGTTGTGACGCGAGGGTTCCGGACCGTGTTCTCACGGCGCTCCCACGGCGGGTCTCACGACGGTTCTCGCGGCGCTCTCTCTGCGGGGGTGACGGCTCGGGTGCCGGCCCGCCGCCGCGCGGGTCCGCGGGCCCGCCGGAGCGGCCCGGTTCGCCGTGCGCGATCGGCCTCCAGGGAGGAGCCTTGTCCCCTGGAGGTGCGGAGGTCGTGGACGGCCCCGCGAGGAGGTGGTCGCCGTGTCCGACGGGCAGGAGGCCGCGCAGGCGCCGGCGGGCCGGCCGGCACCCGTGGGACGTCCGCTGCTGTCGCTGACGCTGGCCTCGATGCTGGACGACGTGGACGCGCACTCGGGAGCCGTCTATCTGCTGGCCGCCCGCGAGCCCGTACTGGAGATGGCGGTCTCCGCAGGCCTGCCGCGCGCCTTCGCCGCTCCGTGGGAACGGGTGGGGCTCAACGCGCCGATCCCGGTCGCCGAGGCGGTACGGGAGCGGCGGCTGGTCTGGGTGGGCGGCGAGCACGAGATGGCCCGCAGGTATCCCCGGATCGCGGTGGTGCTCCCCTATCCCTTCGCCCTGGCGGCGCTTCCGGTGGCCACGGCGGCCACCGTGTACGGCGCCGCCTACGTCACCTGGCCCGGCTCGCACCCGCCGGACCTGTCCGACCGGGAACGCGAACGGCTCACCGCGGCCTGCGACCGGCTCGCGCTGCGCCTGGAGCGGGCCGCCGCGGAGAACCGCCCGCTGCACCCCGAGCCCGATCTGCTCACGCCGTCCGCGTCGGAGCCCGGCGGCACGCTCGGCACGGTGGAGGCCACGCGGATGGTGGGGCGACTGCCGTACGGGCTGTGCTCGCTGGATCTGCACGGGCGGGTGGTCTTCGCCAACGCGGCGACGGCCGAGCTGCTCGGCGTGCCGGTGAGCCACCTCCTGGGCACCCAGCTGTGGGCGGCGGTGCCGTGGCTGAACGACCCCGTCTACGAGGACCGCTACCGGGCGGCGCTGATCAGCCAGCACGTGACCAGCTTCGTGGCGCTGCGCCCGCCGGGCGACTGGCTGTCGTTCCGGCTGTACCCGAGCACGAACGGGCTGAGCGTGCGGATCTCGCGGGCCAGGCCGGTGTCCGAGATGACCCGGGCGGGACCGCAGTCGCGCGACGGCAGCCCCCGCCTGGTGACGATCTCCCATGTGCTGAGCCTGGCGAGCGCGCTGACGGAGGCGGCGGGCGTGCAGGACGTGGTGCAGCTGGTGGCGGACGAGATCTCGCCCGCCGTCGGGAGCCAGTCCCTGGTGGTGCTCGCCAGCCGGGCGGGGCGCATGCACGTGCTGGGGCACCGCGGCTATCCCGACGCGCATGTCGTGGAGCGCTTCAACGGGCTGCCGTTGAGCGAGCCGACCCCGGGCACCCAGGCCCTGAACACGGGTGTGCCCGCGTTCTTCGACTCGCGCGAGCAGCTGGAGCGGCTGTACCCGTCGCGGAACGCGACACCGGACGGCATGGGGGCGTGGGCGTATCTGCCGCTGGTCGCCTCCGGCCGTCCGGTGGGCACGTGCGTCCTCGGGTACGCACGGTCCCACCATTTCGCGGCCGACGAGCGGGCGGTGCTGACCAGTCTGAGCGGGCTGATCGCCCAGGCCCTGGAGCGCGCCCTGCTCTACGACGCCAAGCTCCAGCTCGCGCAGGGCCTCCAGGCGGCGCTGCTGCCGGCCTCGCTGCCGCCGCTGGCCTCGATCGAGGCGGCGGCACGCTATCTGCCGGCGACCCAGGGCATGGAGATCGGCGGGGACTTCTACGACCTGGTGTCCTCCGACGGCCGGGCGGCGGCGGTGATCGGGGACGTGCAGGGGCACAACGTGACGGCGGCGGGGCTGATGGGGCAGATCCGAACCGCGGTCCGCGCGTACACGGCGGTCGGCCAGGCGCCGGCGGAGGTGATGGGCAGCACCAACCGGCTGCTCATCGACCTGGGCACCGAGCTGTTCGCCAGCTGTCTGTATCTGCGGCTGGATCCGGCGCGCCATGTCGCCGTGATGGCCCGGGCGGGGCATCCGCCGCCGCTGCTGCTGCGGCCGGACGGCAAGGTGAAGGCGCTCGACCTGGCCGGTGGTCCGCTGCTGGGGATCGACGCGCACGCCGTCTATCCGACGACCGAGGTGCCGCTCGTCCCCGGGTCCGTGCTCGCCCTCTACACGGACGGTCTGATCGAGACGCCCGGCGTGGACATCGAGGTCACGCTCGCCGGTCTCGCGCGGCGGCTGGCCGCGAACGGGCGGCAGCCGCTGGACGAGCTGGCCGACACCCTGCTCCAGCGGGGCGACGAGGAGGTGTGGGAGCGGCCCGACGACGTCGCGCTGCTGCTGCTCCGCGTCCGGCCGGACCGCGGGACCGGGACCGCATGAAGGCGGTCCGACCCTCCCGCCGGAGGGCCGGACCTGTCCACCGTCGGCCGGAATTCCCTGTTCCGTTGGCCGGTCAGTGGTTCTTGATCGCCGGGTTCACCGGCTTCACGGCGTGGACACGAGGCCCGAGCCGTCACCCGATGCGGCGGCCGACTGCTGGGCGGCCGCGCCGGACTTGTGGTGCTTCCTGTGCCGGTGGTTCGTCCCGGTGGCTCCGGTGCCCGCGCCCGCCGCGTCGGTGGCGCTCGCGCTCGGGTCCGCCGCGGCGCCCGCGCCCGGGTCGGCCGCGCCCGGGTCCGCCGCGCTCGCGCTCGGGTCCACCGCGCCCGGGTCCGCCGCGCCGGCGCTCGGGTCGGCCGCGCCGCCCGCGCCCGCAGCGCCCGCGTCCCCGGCGCCCAGCGTCGCGCCGACCGCGGCCAGCGCGGTGGTGACGGGCTGGAAGAAGGTCTCGCCGCCGGCGGTGCAGTCGCCGCTGCCGCCGGAGGTCAGGCCGACCGCGCCGCCGTCCTGGGTGAACAGCGAACCGCCGCTGTCGCCCGCCTCGGCGCACACATCGGTCTGGATGAGGCCCGTGACGGTGCCCTCCGGATAGTTCACGGTGGCGTTGAGACCGGTCACGTTGCCGTTGTGCAGACCCGTGGTGCTGCCCATCCGGAAGACCTGCTGGCCCACGGCGGCTTCCACGGCCTGGTTGATCTGGACGCTCTGCCCGTTGCCCACGTTGACGGCACTGTTGGTCTGCGTGGCCGGGTCGTCGTACTTGACGAGGGAGAAGTCACCGGCGCCGGGGAAGGTGGCCTGGTCGACGGTGGCGATCGAGGCGCCGGTCTGCGAGTCCGACCACTTGGCCGCGGCGACGCCGCAGTGGCCCGCGGTGAGGAAGGCCGGGGTGCCGTCGCTCGCGGTGACGTTGAAGCCGAGCGAACAGCGCACGTTGCCGCCGAAGATGGCGTCGCCGCCGTCGACGAAGGGCTTCAGGGTTCCCGCGGACTTCGCGAGGGTCGCCACGCCCGAACCGAGGTTCTTCACGGTCGACTGCACGGTGTTCCACTTGTCGCCCGTGACCGTGGAGTCCGCGGTCACGCGGATCTCGTTGGTCTTGGGGTCCACGGACCAGGACGTGCCCGGGACCGTCGCGTCGGCCTTGAGCGTCTTGGCCGCGGCCTCCAGCGCGGCGGTGCTGTTCTGCACCTGGTGGGCCACCGCGCCGGCCTTCTCGATCTGGGCGACCGCGTTGCTGTCGTTACCGACGACGTTGACGACGAGCTGCTTCTGCTGGGCGTCGTAGTACGAGCCGGCGAAGGTGTCGCCCAGCTGGGTGGCCAGCATGGAGGCGACGTTCGAGATGTCGTTCGCCTTGAAGGTTCTGGGAGTGGCGGCGTCCCCGTTCGTCTGCGACGCGTTGGCGCTGGGCAGCAGCAGAGCCGCCGCTCCGAGTGCCGCGACGCCGCCGACCGCGATGGCGGCCTTGCGCTTGGGTATCCGTTTGTGACTCAACTCTGGACCTCCTGGGGACGGGGTGGGTGCCGCGTCCGGCAGCTGACTGGGGGGCGCCTGCTTGCCCGTTGATACGCGTGTGCCTCGCGGGGTGTTCAACTGCCATTGCAAATCGCGGGAGTTGAGTTCGCCAAAGACCTCGATTACGGGGACAACCGGGTCATTCCGCACGCGGAACGGGAACGCCGGGCACGGGGACGGCCGGACGGGCACACAGTGCGACCGGGCGGCGACGCTCCGTCGAGAAGTGGCGGCGGAATCCCGGATTCAGGGAATCTGCACAGCCCGTGCCCACCGGGGTCACCTCGGACCGGGGATCTGCACAGTCGCACGCCCCCCGCACGCCGATGGGCCCGTACGGCCCCCTTCGGCACGGAAGTGGCAAGGGTCCGGCTGAACCGATGCCGCGCAGCATGTGAAGAAGTGGCCCCCCATGCGTGTGCGCCCCTGCACGCTTCCTCGCTCAGGGAACACAAATCCGCAGGTGGGAGCCCTGGTTGAGTGGAGAGGCCGCGCACGGCCGTGCTTTGATCCGTGGCACCGCACAGGTCGCGGCACCGTTCCCGGGAACGGGAGCCGCGCCTCGCGGTGGCGGCCGTCGTCTGTCCCCCAGAGGGGGCCGCTCTCCCCCCTTGTGAATATCCATATGAAGGGAAGTTCCATCATGAACTCCACCCCCCGTGTCGAGACCGCCGAGATCTCCGACGCCGACCTCGACAACGTCTCCGGTGGCCTCTCGCTGAACGCCGTCGGCACCGTCACCGGCCTGGTGGACGGCGTTGCCCCGGTCTCCGGCGTCGTGGGCACGGCCATCGGCACCGTCGAGGGTGTGACCGGCCTGAACACCGCCCCGGTCACCGGCCTGGTCGCCGGTCTCTGATCGCGTTTCACGCCGCCGAGAGTCCCGGAACCGCCCCACAGGTTCCGGGACTCTCCGGTGCCGTGAGCCTCACGAACAGGTGACAAGCATCCCGTGCAGTTCCGCCAGCAGGCCCTCGCCCGACTGCGGTCGCCCGAAGAACTCGACCTCCCGGTCCGCTTCGCCCGCCCGCAGGGCCGGCTCGTCCTGGCGGTGACCGTGCTCGCCATGGCCGCCGCCTCCGTCTGGGCCGTGACCGGCACCGTCGCCTCCACCGTCGGCGCGCCCGCCGTCCTCACCCACGCCGAGGGCAGCTACATCCTCCAGAGCCCGGTCGCCGGACAGGTCACCGCCGTCCTCGCGCGCGAGGGCGAACGGCTCCCCGCGAACGCGCCCGTGCTGAAGGTGCGTACGGCGCAAGGGGAGACGGCCGTCGTCCGCACGGTCGCCGCGGGCCGTGTCACCGCCCTGGCCGCGGCCATCGGCGCGATCATCTCGACCGGCGCCGACGTGGCCGCCGTGGAGAAGGTCGCCCACCCCGACGACCCCCTGTACGCGACCGTCTACGTCCCCGCCGCGAGCGCCGCGGTCATCCCCGCGGGCGCCGCCGTCGACCTCACCGTCCAGTCGGTGCCCGCCCAGCGCTACGGAGTGCTGCGCGGCCATGTGCAGTCGGTGGGCCGCGGTGTGCAGACCCGGCAGCGGATAGCCGCCTACCTCGGTGACGCCCAACTGGGCGAGCAGTTCAGCCGGAACGGCAGACCGGTCGCCGTCCTCGTCCGGCTCGACCGGTCCTCCGCCACCCCCAGCGGACTGAAGTGGTCGTCCGCCGACGGTCCCCCCTACGCCCCCGACTCCATGACCCTGGCCACGGCCTCGGTCCGCCTGGCCGGACAGCGCCCCGTCGACTGGCTCCTGCCGTGAGCCCCGCGACACAGACCCGCGGCCGCCGGCGCGCCGCCGCACCCGCGCGGCGCAGCGTGCCCAGGACCCGGGTCAGGACCGTGCGCACCCCCACCGTTCTCCAGATGGAGGCCGTGGAGTGCGGGGCCGCCTCCCTCGCCATGGTGCTCGGCCACCACGGCCGCCATGTCCCGCTGGAGGAACTGCGCATCGCGTGCGGTGTCTCGCGGGACGGCTCGCGCGCGAGCAACCTGCTGAAGGCGGCCCGTGGTTACGGCCTGACCGCCAAGGGCATGCAGATGGACACCGCCGCGCTCGCCGAGGTGCGAGGGCCCGCGATCCTGTTCTGGGAGTTCAACCACTACGTCGTGTACGACGGCATGGGACGCCGCTTCGGTCGCCGGGGCGTGTTCATCAACGACCCTGGCAAGGGCCGCCGGTTCGTGCCGATGGAGGACTTCGACACCAGCTTCACCGGAGTCGTCCTCGTCATGGAGCCCGGCCCGGGGTTCCGCAAGGGAGGCCGCAGACCCGGGGTGCTGGGCGCCATGCCGGCCCGGCTGCGAGGCACTTCAGGCACCATGCCCGTCGCCGTGCTGGCGAGCCTGCTGCTGGTCGCGGTCGGCGCGGCCGTGCCCGCGCTGAGCCGCACGTTCATCGACCAGTATCTGATCGGCGGTCAGACCTCGCTGCTCGGCGTGCTGTTCGCGTCGATGGGCGCCTCCGTACTGCTGACGGCGCTGCTGACCTGGCTCCAGCAGGCCAACCTGCTGCGCGGCCGCATCATCTCCTCGACCCTCTCCAGCGCCCGGTTCCTGCGGCATCTGCTGCGGCTGCCGGTCACGTTCTTCTCCCAGCGCAGCCCGGCCGACCTCGTGCAGCGGCTCCAGTCGAACGACGCGGTGGCCGAGACCCTGGCCCGCGACCTGGCCGCCGCGGGCGTGGACGCGGTCGTCGTCGTCCTGTACGCCGTGCTGCTCTACACCTACGACCCCCAGCTGACGGCCGTCGGCATCGGGGTCGCGCTGCTCAACGTGGTGGCGATGCGCGTGGTGATCCGGCTGCGCGCCACCCGTACCGCCAAGCTCCGCGCCGACACCGCCCGGCTGACCAACACCGCTTACACCGGGCTCCAGTTGATCGAGACGATGAAGGCCACCGGCGGTGAGGACGGCTACTTCCGCAAGTGGGCCGGCCAGCACGCCACCACGCTGGAGGAGCAGCAGCGCCTCGGTGTGCCGAGCGCGTGGCTGGGCGTGGTCGCCCCGACCCTGGCGATGGTCAACAGCGCGCTCATCCTGTGGATCGGCGGTCTGCGGGCGGTCGAGGGACAGGTGTCCGTGGGACTGCTGGTCGCCTTCCAGGCACTGGTCACCCGCTTCACCGCCCCGGTCACCCGGCTCAACGGTGTGGCCGGCCGGATCCAGGACTTCGCGGCCGACGTGGCGCGGCTCAAGGACGTGGAGAACTTCCGCGCCGATCCGCTCTACGCCCGCTCAGGCACGGGTGAGTCGACCCGGCGACTGCGGGGCGAGGTCGAGCTGGAGAACGTCACGTTCGGCTACAGCCCCCTCGACGAGCCGCTGCTCTCCGGGTTCTCGCTGACGGTCGGCCCGGGTCAGCAAGTGGCCCTCGTCGGCGGTTCGGGCAGCGGCAAGTCGACGGTGTCCCGGCTCATCTCGGGCCTGTACGCGCCGTGGGAGGGCACGATCCGTATCGACGGCCGCCTTCTGGAGGACATCCCGCGCGGAGCGCTCGCCTCGTCCGTGTCCTTCGTGGACCAGGACGTGTTCCTCTTCGAGGGGACGGTCCGCGACAACGTGGCGCTGTGGGATCCGTCGATCCCCGACGAGGCGGTGACCGCCGCGCTCCAGGACGCGGCGCTGTACGAGGTCGTCGCGCGCCGTCCCGGCGGCATCCACAGCCGGGTCGAGCAGGACGGACGGAACTTCTCCGGCGGCCAGCGGCAACGCCTGGAGATCGCTCGGGCGTTGGTGCGCCGGCCCAGCATCCTGGTGCTCGACGAGGTCACCAGCGCCCTGGACGCGGAGACGGAGCAGACCGTCATGGACAACCTGCGCCGGCGCGGCTGCGCCTGCGTGGTGATCGCCCACCGGCTCAGCACGGTGCGGGACAGCGACGAGATCGTCGTGCTCGAACACGGCGCGGTCGTGGAACGCGGGCGGCACGAGGCACTGGTGGCGGCCGGCGGTCCGTACGCCGTTCTGGTCAGGGAGCGTTGAGATGAGCACGGTCGACGAAGGCGTCCACGGACAGGACATGGTGCTCGGCGCGCTCGGGGGCCTCGGCACCCCGGTCGGCGGCGCGGGGCTGAGCCGCCTCGATCTGGAGGGCCCGCAGGTCCTGTGGCTGGTGGTCGCGGGCGCCATGGACCTGTTCGCGGTCGACGCGGCCCTGCAGGGCCACTGGCACCACCTCGGGCGGCTCGAAGCCGGTTCGCTGCTGCTCGGTCCGGTGACGGGTCCTCAGCACACGCTGGTGGGGCGGCCGTTGCATGACTGCGAGCTGCGCCGGATCGGACTGCGCGAACTCCACCAGCAGGCCGACACGGCGACCTGGTCGTACGACGCGTACGGCAACCCGCAGTTCGTGCCGCCGGTGTCGAGCCCGCTGGAGCACGCCCTCGCGCTCGGCGTCGGCCGCGGCCTGTCCGTCCTCTTCCAGGCGCCCACGGCCACGGAGAACGCGGCCGCGCCCACCGACGACGACGTGTTCTGGATGCAGGTCCCGCCCGGGAGCGTGCGGTACGGCTCGCTGTACGGGGCCGAGGCGGCGGCCGACCTGCTGATGGACTCCGGTGTCTGGCAGGGCATGGTCGACCAGCAGTACCGGCTGCTGTCCATGCTCGACCGCTGGATCGAGGAGCTGGAGGCGGGACACGAGGACCGTGCGGCGGCGGGCATCGAGGCGGGCGAGGCGGTACGCGCCCAGGCCGACCGCACGCTGCTCGCCTCGATCGGCAGGACACGGTCGAAGCGCCCGACCGCGGCGGACACGGACGCCACGTACGCGGCCTGCGAGCTGGTCGCCCGCGCGGCTGGGATCACGCTCGCGGAGCGGGCGGGCGGCGGCACGGAGAGCGACCGGCTCGACCCCGTCGAACGGATCGCGATCGCCTCCCGCCTGCGCACCCGCGCGGTGCGGCTCGACGGACGCTGGTGGCGTGACGACATCGGTCCGCTGGTGGGCAGCCGGGCGGTGTCCGGCGCGCCGGTGGCGCTGCTGTGGCGGCGGGGCGGCTATGTCGCCGTACAGCCGTCGTCCGGGCGGGAGACGCCGGTGGAGAAGGCCAACGCGCCGGAGTTCGAACCGCGGGCCGTGATGTTCTACCGTCCGCTGCCCGAGCGCAGGCTGGGCCCGCTCGGGCTGCTGCGGTTCTGTCTCGCGGGCAGCGGCGGGGATCTGCGCAGTCTCGCGGTCGGTTCCCTGGTGACCGTGGCGATCGGCGCGCTGGTGCCGGTCGCCACCGGCCGGGTGCTCGGCAGTTACGTGCCGCGGGCCGAGCGCGGGCTGATCGTGCAGGTCTGTCTGGCGCTCCTGGTCACGAGCGTTGTGTCGGCGGCGTTCATGCTGCTCCAGAACCTCACCCTGCTGCGGATGGAGGGCCGGATCGAGGCGAGCCTCCAGCCGGCGGTGTGGGACCGGCTGCTGAGGCTGCCCACCTCGTTCTTCGCGGCCCGTTCGACCGGTGAGCTGGCGAGCGCGGCGATGGGGGTGAGCGCGATCCGCAGACTGCTGGCCGGGGTCGGCCCCACCCTCGCGCAGGCGGGCACGGTCGGCGCGATGAACCTGGGTCTGCTGTTCTGGTACAGCGCGCCCATGGCGCTGGCCGCGATCGGCATGCTCGTCGTCGTCGCGGCCGTCTTCCTCGGACTCGGCCTTTGGCAGGTGCGCGGGCAGCGCCGGCTGGTGGTGCTGGGCAACAAGCTGAACAACCAGGCGTTCCAGACGCTGCGCGGGCTGCCCAAGCTGCGGGTCGCGGCGGCCGAGAACTACGCGTACGCGGCCTGGGCGGGCGGGTTCGCCCGCAGCCGTGAGCTCCAGCGGCAGGTCGGCCGGGTCAAGAACCTGACGACGGTGCTGGGTTCGGTGTATCTGCCGCTGTGCTCCCTGCTGATGTTCATGCTCCTGGCGGGTCCGGCGCGCGGCTCGCTGTCCGCGGCGGACTTCCTCACCTTCAACACGTCGGTGACGATGCTGCTGACGTCGGTCACCCAGATCACCGGGGCGCTCGTGTCCGCGGCGGCCGCGCTGCCGATGTTCGAGGAGATCAGGCCGGTGCTCGACGCGACGCCCGAGGTGCGCGGGGCGAGCACGCGTCCCGGGGTGCTGTCGGGCGGGATCGAGGCGCGGCGACTGTCGTTCCGGTACGCCGACGACGGTCCCCTGGTCCTCGACGACGTGTCGTTCGCCGTGCGGCCGGGCGAGTTCGTGGCGATCGTGGGCCCGAGCGGCTGCGGCAAGTCCACCCTGCTGCGGCTGCTGATCGGCTTCGACCGGCCGGTGTCGGGCAGTGTGCTCTACGACGGGCAGGATCTGGCCGCCCTCGACCAGTCCGCGGTACGGCGGCAGTGCGGTGTGGTGCTCCAGCACGCGCAGCCGTTCACGGGCTCGGTCCTCGACTGCATCTGCGGCACCGAGGCGTACACGCCGGAGGAGGCGATGGAGGCGGCCGAGATGGCGGGTCTGGCCGAGGACATCCGGCGGATGCCGATGGGGCTGCACACGCTCGTCGCGGGCAGCGGCGCGATCTCCGGCGGCCAGCGTCAACGCCTCATGATCGCCCAGGCGTTGATACGAAGGCCGCGCATCCTCTACTTCGACGAGGCGACCAGCGCGCTGGACAACGCGACGCAGCGCACGGTGATCGAGAGCACCAAGGCGCTGAACGCCACCCGCGTGGTGATCGCGCACCGCCTGTCGACGGTGCTGGACGCGGACCGCGTCATCGTGATGGAGAACGGCCGGGTCGCTCAACAGGGCCCGCCCGCGGAGCTGTTGGCGGACACGGGCGGGCGGCTGCACGAGCTGGTGCGGCGGCAGCTGACCTGAGCGTCAGTCCGTCCCCGGGACCGGGGCGCCGGAGGGGAAGCCCGCCTCGACGTAGACGTCGTAGATCTCCTTCCAGGCCGTGATCCCCCCGGAGTGCGGGCCCTCGGAGCGGCCGCCGCCGACCGCCAGGTCGAGGGCGGCCAGGCACACCTCCCAGCCGGCGCCGTTGCGGGCGGCGGTGTCCCGGGCTGCGAGCACGTCGGTGAGCGTGAAGCGGGTGCCGCCGCCGTCGAGGGCGTCGAGGTCGAAGCGCAGCTCGTCTCCGCCCCACTCGAAGGAGAGGCGGCGGGGCGGGTCGACGGCGAGGACGCGCCCGGTGGACTCCGGCATGTTCGGATCGCCGCTGAACCTGATGGCCCCGCCGGGGCGGAGGTCGATCTCGGCGCGGGAGGGGAACCACGCGGCGAGTTCGCCGGGGTCGGTCACGAACCGCCAGACGCGGTCGGCGGGGTGGCCGTACACCCGGCCGAAGCGGACGGCCGGGCGCCCGTCGTCCAGCGTGAGAAACGTTCCGGTGCCTGCGGTGACTACGTCGGACATGGCGGTTCGGTCCTTCGGTGAGGGTGCCTCCGGTCGGGGTGCCGGGCCGTTCGGCCGCCTCCAGGCTCTCACCTCGCACGCCGGGAACGCCCGTGGGACGCACGTCACACCCCGACGCCTAGCGAAACGTTGCCGTTTCGCTCGACGGGGCCTAAGGTCGGAATGTCGATGTGTACGAAACCGTTTCGTTTACGTGCACGTAACGAGCGACTTCCCTGGAGCGCCTCTCCCATGTCCCAGACCCTGACCAAAGGCACCGGCGCCGGTGCCGCGGACCCTGCGTCCGCGGCCGCGTCGAAGGGCCGGTGGTGGATCCTCTCCATCATCGGCATCGCCCAGCTGATGGTGGTCCTCGACGCCACCATCGTGAACATCGCGCTGCCCTCCGCACAGGCGGACCTCGGTTTCTCCGACGGCAACCGGCAGTGGATCGTCACCGCGTACTCCCTCGCCTTCGCCTCCCTGCTGCTACTCGGCGGGCGCATCGCCGACCTCTTCGGCCGCAAGCCCGCCTTCCTCGTCGGTGTCGCCGGATTCGCCGGCGCCTCCGTCCTGGGCGGCGCCTCGACCGGGTTCGGGATGCTGGTCACCGCGCGCGCCCTCCAGGGGGTGTTCGGCGCCCTCCTCGCACCGGCGGCCCTCTCGCTGCTGAACACGACGTTCACCGACGCCAAGGAGCGCGCCAAGGCGTTCAGCGTGTACGGCGCCATCGCCGGCGCGGGCGGCGCGGTCGGCCTGCTGCTCGGCGGCCTGCTCACCGACGCCCTCGACTGGCGCTGGACCCTGTTCGTCAACCTCGTCTTCGCCGTCGTCGCCTTCGCGGGCGGCTGGGTCCTGCTGAGCGGTCACCGTGACGCGGCCGGCTCCAAGCTCGACCTGCCGGGCACCCTGCTGGTCTCCAGCGGTCTCTTCTCGCTGGTCTACGGCTTCTCCAACGCCGAGACGCATCACTGGAGTTCGCCGGCGACCTGGGGCTTCCTCGCCGCGGGCGGCATCCTGCTGGCCGCCTTCGCCTGGTGGCAGACCCGCGCGGCGCACCCGCTGCTGCCGATGCGCGTCCTGCTCGACCGCGACCGCGCCGCCTCGTTCCTCACGGTCCTGATCACCGGCGCGGGCATGTTCGGCGTCTTCCTCTTCCTCACCTATTACCTTCAGCTGAACCTCGGCTTCAGCCCCACCAAGACCGGTGTGGCGTTCCTGCCGATGATGGCGACGCTGATGGTCATGGCGCAGGTCTCCACCACGATCCTGGTGCCCCGGATCGGCCCCAAGGCCGTCATCCCCGCGGGCTTCGCGGTCGCCGCGCTCGGCATGGCCTGGCTGACCGGCATCGGCGTCGGCTCGTCCTTCTCCACCGACGTGCTGCCGCCGCTGCTGCTGATCGGCGCCGGGCTCGGCATGGTGATGCCGCCCGCCATGTCGCTGGCCACCAACGGGATCGCCGCCGAGGACGCGGGCGTCGCCTCCGCGACCGTCAACACCATGCAGCAGGTGGGCGGTTCGATCGGCACCGCGCTGCTGAACACGCTTGCCGCGAGCGCCGCGACCAGCTACCTCGCGGGCAAGGACGCGACGAACCCGCTGGTCCGGGCGCAGTCGACGATCGAGAGCTACACCACCGCCTTCTGGTGGTCGGCGGGCTTCTTCGCCGCGGGAGCGCTCATCGCCCTGGTGCTCTACCGTCCGGGCCGCCAGGCCCAGGACCCGGACGCCGCTCCCGTCGTCCACATGTGACCGGGCGCCGGGCCGGACCCGGCCCGGCCGCCGCCCGACCGGCCGAGGGGCCGCCGACCTCCTGGATTAGGCGGCCCCTAACGACACCACGGGACCGCGGCGGGCCCGG
>NZ_JBHXDQ010000004.1:45236-280713 GCF_042725875.1 Streptomyces sp. NPDC127038
TGGGGGGGCGGCCCCGGGCGTGCCCGCCGGCGGACCGGCGGGGGGGCGGCCGCACTCAGGGCGTCGGGGGCCCCTCACGCCTCCCCGGTCCCGGGGCGGGCCCGGCCCACCTCGCTCCTCCTCGGACACGTCCCGGGGCCCGTCTCACAGGTCCCGGGCCTCGCTCGCCTCCTGGACCGTCTCGTCGCGTGCCCGGACGGGCCGGTACACGACGAGGGCCCGGTACTCCTTCTCCAGCCTCAGCCCGGCCGCGCCCGGGCGCGGTTCACCGTCGAACGCGGGGACGTCCGCGCCGAGGATCCCGTCCAGCTCCACCCAGGGGACGCGCTCGGCCTCGTAGACCCGCGCGTGTTCCAGGGTGCCGAGTACCGCGGCGGCGACGGCGCGGGTACGGGCCAGACCGCGGTCGGCGTCGACCAGGCGCACGTCGAGCAGGTCGTCGTCCAGACGCGGCCGGAAGGCGGGGGCGAGCCCCTCCGGCGCGAAGCGGCCGTTGCCCGCGAGGAGCAGCCACAGCCTGCGGGGCCGGCCGTTGAGGGTCAGCTCGACCGGGCGGGCGGCGCCGAGCACCCGCACCAGGGCCGCGGCCACCGCCGGGACACCGGCCCAGTGCCGCTCCAACCGCGCGCGCAGCCGCGCGAGTTCGGGGTACGGGCCGAGACTGAACTCGTTGACGAACCAGGTCTCCTCCCCGGTGCCCGAACGGGCCACGCCGACGTCCGCCGACACCGCCTCGCCCCGGGCGACCGCGACGGAGGCGTCCTCGAAGTCGTGGACGCCCACGTCCCGGGCGAAGCGGTCGTCGGTGCCGGCGGGGAACACGGCCAGTGCCAGCCCCCGGGCGGCCGCCTCACGGGCGGCGGCGCCGAGCGTGGCGTCGCCGCCGCAGACCCCGAGAGCGCCCTCCGCCCCGGCCGCCCGGCCGGCCGCCGCGGCGAGCAGCTCCGCGAGGTCCTCGTCGGGGCCGCGCTCGATCACCTCGGCCTGGGGCAGCAGGGCACGCAGCCGCCGGGCGTGCAGCGCCGTCGCGGGCACCGCGGTACCGGCCGGACGGTCGACGACGACGACCAGTCCCCTGCCGAGCGGCAGCGCGGGTGCCCGTGCCGGGGGCCGCTCCGGCTCCGGTACGACGGGGCGCGGCGGCCACCAGCGGCAGGTGAGGGCGGCCGCGCAGGCGCCGACGGCCACGCCGGCGAGGACGTCTCCCGGGTAGTGGACCCCCACGTAGACACGCGAGAAGGCGACGGCGGCGGCCACGGGCGCGACCAGGACGCCGTAGCGCGTGGACTCCAGGGCGACTCCGGTGGCGAAGGCCGCGGCGGAGGCGGAGTGTCCCGAGGGGAAGGAGGTGGTGTGCGGCTGACGGGCCAGGCGCCGGATCGCGGGGACGCCCTCCAGCAGCGGGCGGGGGCGGCGGGCGCTCCACTTCACCAGGGTGTTGACGGTGAACGAGGCGAGGGCCAGCGAACCGAGGCCGCGCAGCGCCGCCCGGCGCCCGGCGGGGCCGCCGAGGACGCCGAGCCCGGCGGCCGTGCCGAGCCAGAGGCGGCCGTGGTCGGCCGCGTGGCTGAGCCGCCGCAGCGCCGGATCGGCTCCGGGCACCCGTACGGTGGCCACCCGTGTGAACAGCCGCTGGTCCCAGTCGAGGAGTGCACCCATGCTCCACCGCTACTCCGTGTCGGCCACGCCCGCATCCCGGGTGACTCGCGACGGTGACGGGCCTGGGCCGTGCGGCGCACGGACCCCCGGGGTGACATCCCTACCGCCTCCGGGCGGCGGGGCGCACGCGGACATGCCGAGGGCCGGTCGACGGCCCCACTCCGTCTGACCGGCCCTCGGTGCGAAATCACATGGCGCTTCGTGACGGGTCCCGCACTCCCCAGCTACGGCTCCCGGTCCATGTTCACGACGGCCACGCGATCCCGGTCTCTCAGAACGCGAAGACCGTCATCCCGTAGGAGTTCTTCACGCACTCGTTGGCGAAGGTGTGCTCGTACGAGACGCGCTTGCCCTGCCAGACGCCCTCCACGGTGACGACCACGGGGTCGTACAACCTGGTACAGAAGACACCGTTTCTGGGGGTCAGCGCGTCGAGGTCGCCCTTGACCGCGCGGAGCTCGGCGCAGGCGTCGGGCGCGGCGGGATGGGTCCCCGAGGCCGTCGGAGCGCAGTTGAGGGTCACCGCGCGTTCCGGGGTCGCGGCGGCGGCGGTCTGGCCGTGGCCCGTGGTGAGCACCAGGGCGGAGGGGGCGTAGAGCCCGGACGGGGCCGCGTGGGCCGACCCCACGAGGGGGCCGCAGACTGCGGTGGCCGTCAGGGTGAGAGTCGCTGCCCAACGCGCGGTGTTCGGCATTGTGTGCATCCTTCCGCTCGATCGAAATGCGATACCGGCTCGGTCGGTGCCGGTTCGGCGAGCGCGAGTCTGCCGAGTCCGCACAGGAAACACACATCGACCCCACACGTTTCGGTAACTTTGAGTATTGAATCAGTGGCGCGAAGTCACAGAATTCGATCGGGTGAGGCCAGTAACCGAGCGCCCGGCGACAACTGCGGACAGCCACCTGGCCGGAATGACACGGCTCAGCAATAGGCCTGAAACATTCCGCTTGAACCGGCATGCCGCCTCGACTTCCGCTCTCGGCGGAGTTCTCCGGCACCCCTTGCGCCGCGATCGCGACGGAGTAATGGTGATTACATGATTACATCGGAGCAACGCGAGAAGCTGCGCGGCTGGTTCGCCGGCCGCCTGCCCGACGATCTCTTCGAGAGCCTGACGGAGGTGCGGGCCGACCGCGAGGAGATCACCGTCGTCGGCCGCATCCCCGAACCGAGGCTCGCCGAGGGCGCCTCGGACGCCGAGCGGGAGGCGGCGCTCAGGTCCCGGGTCCAGGAGTTCCGCGAACGGACCCGCGAGGAGCGCATGGAGGTCGCGCGCGAGGCGGAGCACCGCTTCGGCAAGAAGGTCTCCTGGGGCGTGGAGTGCGGCACCCAGCGCGCCCTGTTCACCCATGTCGCCGCGCCCGTCATGACCCGGCTGCGCCAGCCCGAGCGCGAGGTCCTCGACACGCTCGTCGCGGCCGGGGTGGCCCGCAGCCGCAGCGACGCCCTGGCCTGGTGCGTACGTCTGGTGCAGCGGCACACCGACGACTGGCTGGGCGAACTGCGCGAGTCGCTGGAGCACGTGCAACGGGTCCGCGCGCAGGGCCCGGACGCCGAGGCGCCGGAAGCACCCGCCGACGAGGAGTGATCCGCCCGGCGCCGCCCAGGGAGTTCAGTCGCGGACCGTCCGGGCGATGTCCAGGGTGAGCCGGTGCCAGGGGTCGCGGGGGTCACGCCCGGTCAGTTCGCGCACGCGCCGCAGCCGGTAGCGCAGGGACTGCGGATGAAGGTGCAGGGCCCGCGCGGCGGCGTTCGCCGAGCCCGAGTCGATGTACGCCGTGAGGGCGTCCAGCAGATGCGCCTGGACGGGTTCGGTGAGCGGCCCGAGCACCAGCCGCGCGATGTGGCCGGGCGTGGCGGCCGGACGCCCGGCGAGCAGGGCGAGGACCTGCGCGTCGGCGTCGGTGAGCACGTGCCCGGACCTGTGGGCGTGCGCCGGGGCGGTGTCGAGCGCGTCGGCCGCGAGCCGGTGCGCCAGCGCGATCCGGTCCAGGCTCTCGCCGGTGACGACGCATCCGCGCCAGGACCGTTCGCCGAGGACCTCCGCCACCCGCGCCGACGCCGCCAGCGGCAGCAGCAGGACAGCGCGTGAGCCCCGTACCGTCGCCAGGGACGTCACCTCGCCCCCGGGCGGGGCCAGTTCGCCGAGCAGGTCCGCCGCCGTCCCGTGGGCGGGATCGGGCCGGTCCGCCGCGGCCTGCTCGGCCACCAGCAGACAGCAGGGATCCGGCAGTTGGATGCCCAGCCGGGCGGAGCGGTCGGTCAGCGCGCCCACCGAGGCGTGCCGTCCCGCGATCAGGTCGTCGAGCAGCAGCCGCAGTGCCCGGTTCCGGTCACCCGCCAGGTCCTCGCTGGTGGCGGCGTACGCGGTGGCCATCTCCTCGGAGAGCGTGTCGAGGCTGACCAGGAGCATGCGGGCCAGCGCGAAGGCGTCGGCGGCGGCGAGGCGGGGCGCGCGGGCGGCGACCTCGTCGGTGAGGACGGTGCCCGCGACCCGGTAGGCGCGCAGCACGGCCCGTACCGGGCGCCCGTCCGCCGCGCGGGCCGAGGCGATGCCACGGAAGCGCCGCAGATCGGCCGGCCCCAGCGTGCCGTCGGTGGCCCACAGGTGGAGCAGCCGCTCCAGGCCCCAGGCCGCGATGGCCCGTACCTCCGGCAGCCGGCTGTCGTCGAGCGCCGCGTACACCGGGACCTGTTCGTGGACCGCCGCGACGATCGCCTCCACGACCCGCGGGTCGGCGACCATCTCCTGCCGGATGCGCTCCCGGATCCCGGGCGGCTTGTTTGTCACACCGTGATGATCCCAGCCGCACGTTGTGCGCACCGCGGTGGACGGGACTTGTCACCCTCGCAAGGATCGACCCCGTACAGCGCGGTCTTGGGGACGAGAGGCGGGACGTACGGATGGCGAAGCACTGGGCCGATTTCCAGTACGAGATCTATCTGAACGGGATGACGGGCGCCGTGCCGCGGCTGCCCACCGATCTGACACGGCTGGAGGAGCTCACCGAGCAGCGGCTGGGCCCCGGTCCGGTCGGCTATGTGGCGGGGAGCGCGGGCGACGGAAGCACCGCGCGCGCCAACCGGGAGGCGCTCGGCCGGCGCCGGATCGTGCCGCGCATGCTGCGGGACGTCCATGAACGCGACCTGTCCGTCGAGGTGCTGGGGCGCCCGCTGCCCGCGCCGCTCGCGCTCGCGCCGATCGGCGTGCTGTCGATCATGCACCCGGACGCGGAGTGCGCCGCTGCACGGGCCGCCGCCGCGCAGGGCGTGCCGTACATCCTGTCCTCCGCGTCCAGCACCCCCATGGAGCAGGTCGCCGAGGCCATGGGCGACGGGGAGCGCTGGTTCCAGCTGTACTGGGCGAAGGACCGCGAGGTCACCCGCAGCTTCCTGGACCGGGCGAAGGCGGCCGGGTTCACCGCGCTGTTCGTCACGCTCGACACCCCGCTGCTCGCGTGGCGCCCGCGCGACCTCGACCAGGCGTACCTGCCCTTCCTGCACGGCGTGGGCACCGCCAACTACTTCTCCGACCCGGCGTTCCGTGCGGGGCTGGCCAAGCCGGTGCACGAGGACCCGAACGCGGCCGTGATGCACTTCGTGAGCATGTTCGCGGACCCCGGCAAGACCTGGCCCGATCTGGCCTTCCTGCGGGAGAACTGGGACGGACCGATCGTCCTCAAGGGCATCCTGCACCCGGACGACGCCCGGAAGGCCGCCGAGGCCGGGATGGACGGCGTGGTGGTCTCCAACCACGGCGGCCGGCAGGTGGCGGGGTCCGTCGCGGCCGCCGACGCGCTGCCCCGGGTCGCGGCGGCGGTGGGCGACCGGCTCACCGTGCTCTTCGACAGCGGCATCCGCACCGGCGACGACGTCTTCAAGGCCCTGGCCCTGGGCGCGCGGGCGGTGCTCCTCGGACGCCCGTACGCCTACGGTCTCGGCCTCGACGGCCAGGCGGGCGTCGAGCACGTCGTCCGCTGTCTGCTCGCCGAGTTCGACCTGACCCTCGCCCTGTCCGGGCACGCCCGCCCGGACACGCTCGGCCCCGACGACCTGATCGAGGACAACGCATGACCGACGTCAAGAACGTGCTCGCCGTGGTCTCCCCCCATGTGGGCGGCCGTACGGCGGGAGCGGCGCTCGCCACGCTCTTCCCCGGGCAGGCCCGTGTCACCGTCGTGGAGACCGCCGACGAGGACCCCGTCGCGCTGCGCGAGGCCCACGTCGTGGTCACCGGACTGGGCCCGGTGACCGCCGGACACATCGCGGCCGCGCCGGACCTGGAGCTGATCCAGTGCGCCAGTCACGGCTTCGACTACGTCGATCTGGAGCCGGCGCGCGAGCGGGGCGTGCCGGTGTGCAACATCGGCTCCAGCGGCGCCGAGAAGCAGAACGTGGCCGAGCAGACCTTCGCCCTCATGCTCGCCCTGGCCAAGCAACTGGTGCCGGCGCACACCGCGTTGACCGAGGCGGACTGGGCCCTGCCCCGGCTCCAGCAGTCGATCACCGAACTGTCCGGCAAGACCCTCGGCATCGTGGGGCTCGGCCACATCGGCGAGGAGGTCGCCCGGCGCGCCGTCGCCTTCGACATGAGCGTCGTGTACGCGGGGCCCACGCGCGCGTCGGCCGAGACGGAGGCCCGGCTCGGCGCCCGCCATGTCGAACTGGATGAACTGCTGCGGGTGTCGGACTACGTCAGTCTGCACGCGCCGCTCACGGAGGCGACCCGCCATCTCCTGGACGCCGAACGGCTCGCGCTCCTCAAGCCGACCGCGTTCGTCGTCAACACCTCGCGGGGCGCGCTGATCGACCAGGACGCCCTCGCGGACGCGCTGCACGCGGGCACGCTGGCCGGCGCGGGCCTCGACGTCTTCGACCCCGAACCGCCCACCCCGGCCCTGCGGTTGCTCAAGGCCCCGAACGTCGTGCTCTCCCCGCACGTCGCCGGTGTCACCCGCGAGACCCTCGTACGCATAGCGCTGGCCGCGGTCCAGAACGCGGCGGCCTTCATCGCGGGCGAGCCGCCGCTGGACGTCGTGTCGTAGCGCGGGCGCTCTCCTCGTCGCCCCTGTGGCCCGCCCGGGAATCGGGTGGGCCACAGGGGCGCCCGGGGCCGGCCTCGCCCGAGTGTCAGCCGGTCTCGCGGAGCTGGATCGTGATCGGGGTGGTCATCCGGACGCGGGCACCGGGCGCGGGGGTGCTGGAGACGACGGTCCAGGTGCCCAGGCCGCTGCCCGAGTCGTTCATCACGTCATGCCCGTCGGGGGCCACGGCCTCTATGTTGTTGAAGCACATGAGGTCCTTGCTGAGCGGGTCGAAGGCCTGACCCTTGATGTCGGGCATGGGCTGGGGCCATTCCTGCGCCGTGCAGCGCGCGTTGACGCTGCCGGCCACGTACCCGGAGGACGACTTGGAGTTCTTGGGTTGTGGGGCGCCGGCGCAGGCGCCGAGGGCGGAGACGGACAAGGCGGTGATGGCGACGATGGCAGCACGGCGTTGCATAAGGGCTTCTCTTCTGCTCGGGCTGACTACTTGATCGTTCCGGTCCCGTGGGGGTGTTCGGCCGGTAGGCCCACTGGTGATCGCCGGATGCCGCTCCCCGTAGGCGGCTCCTGTGCGGACGGGACCTCACGGGCGCACCGGTTCGTCCGGCCGGCCCGGGTGAGGGCCGAGCCGGGTCCGCGGTGCGCGGACACGGAGCGGCCGCGCGCGGTTCTTGCGTGCATGGTCCCCCCCAGGACTGTTTGAGCGCCTCATTGTGGCGCCTTCGTAACGTGGGGTGGATGATCCGTGCACGCTTCGTGTCGTACCTGTGACCCGAGGAGTCCGTTTCCCGGCACGCCGGAGGGTGGCCCGGGTGCTCACGAAGGGCCGGCCCCGGGTCCGCGTACGGGAGGTACGCGGGCCCGGGGCCGGTTCGGCGGGCGGGGATGCGCCCGGAATGGTTCGGACGGGCCCTAAGGGCGCTCGCTCCGCCAGCGCTGGATGCCGGAGTAGTCGCGGACCTTGACCACGATGTCGGCGCCGGGGTCCGTGGAGGCCGGTGCGACGGCCAGTCCGTCACGCCCCCGGGACAGCACCTCGCCCTCGTCGGTGAAGTCGTACTGCATGTTCTCGCGCTGCTTCGCGTCGCCCTCCGCGCAGCGGCCGAGGAGGAGGACGCCGTCGTCGGCGCGCGCGTCGAGGCAGAGCGCGGGGGCCGCGACGCTGCGCAGCAGTCCGTCCTTCTCGTACGCCCATTGCTGGGTGGCGGCGGACGAGCACGCGTCCAGCGTGGCCTCGGCGCCCTCCACGGCCCGGGAGCCGCGGACGTCGAGGCACAGGCCGGCGTCCACGTTGCGCAGCCTGGTCGGGGCACCGGCCGCGGGCGGCTGTGTGGAGTTCACGGACGGGGCCTGGACGTCCTGGCCGGGCGCCAGGGTGCGGCTGCTGCTCGCGCCGATGGCCGCGGCGGGGTCGGTGCCGCCCTCCTCGTTGGGCCAGAGGCTGACCGCGAGGACGGTCGCCAGCAGGGCCGCCGACAGTCCGGCGCCGGTGACGAGCGCCTGCTGGTTGCCTTCCGCGGGCCTCGCCGCCCGGCGTCCGGTCGACGCGAACGGGGCCGACGCGCGACGCCGCCCGCCCGCCCCGGCCCGCCCGCGACCCGTCGCGCGCGACTCTCCGGGGGAACGCCCCTCGCCGACGGGATCCCTCTCGCCGCCAAGTCCCCCCTCGCCGTCGGGGAACCCGGCGCCTTCCACGACCTCGGCGTCTCCGGGATGCCCGGAACCTCCGGAGAACCCAAGCCGTTCAGGACGCCCGGAGCCTCCGGGATGCCCTTCTCCGGAGTGGCCGAGGCCCCCCGGCTGCCCGGGAACCCCAGGAAGCCCGGCACCTCCGGGAAGCCCGCCCCCGGGGTACCCCATGTCTCCGGCGAGCCCCAGGCCTCCGGGATGCCCATCTCCGGGGTGACCGAGGCCCCCCGGCTGTCCGGGAACCCCAGGAAGCCCGGCACCTCCGGGAAGCCCGTTCCCGGGGTGCCCCATGTCTCCGGTGTGCCCGAGGCCTCCGGGCTGTCCGAGATCTCCGGGGTGCACGCCGTTCTCAAGGAGCCCGTCCCCCGCGCGCGTCTCCGTTCCGAAGTGCTCCTCGGCCCCGAGGTGTTCCGCCGCTCCGAACCGCTCCGCGTCCTCGAACCGCTGCGCGTCCTCGAAGCGTTCCTCGGCTCCGGGGCGCGCCGCGCTGCGGAAGCGGCCGGTCGCGGTCGCGCCGGTGGACGGGCGCGGGCCGTCCGCGGCAGGCCCGCCAGGTCCGGGGAGACCGGGGTCCGCCCCGCGTCCGCCGCCCAGGAACCGCGCGGCGCCCCGCCCGGGACGTTCACCGCCCCGCTGCCGCCGGCCGCCGAACGGGGA
Source organism: Streptomyces sp. NPDC127038 (assembly GCF_042725875.1). Classification (NCBI taxonomy): domain Bacteria; kingdom Bacillati; phylum Actinomycetota; class Actinomycetes; order Kitasatosporales; family Streptomycetaceae; genus Streptomyces; species Streptomyces sp. NPDC127038. Next base: position 54,287 of record NZ_JBHXDQ010000004.1, read on the forward strand.
CACACTGCGGGCGCGCAGCGCCTGCCGCCCGCGGGCCCGACGGGAGTCGAAATAGCGGCGGGCGCCCCAGCCGAGCACCGACTCGGCGATCAGCATCCCCAACTCGCCCTCGAAATGGCCGAGTTGGGCCGCAGCATGACGGCAGTAGGAGCACTCGGACAGATGCTGGCGCACCTCGGGCAGCAACGCCCCGCCGCGCCGGATCGACGCGTCGAGAAGCCGGTTGTGGAAACCGCATTCCCTGGTCGGCGCGAGTTCCCGGTGGGCGCGCAGGCACGCCTGGCGGAATTGCTCGCGGCCCTGTTCCCAGGCGGCGGCCGCGCTCTCGGCGTCCAGGCCCAGAAGTCCCGCCGGCACGGACAGCGACTCGGCCTCGACCTCGGTGTGCCACAACAGGCATCGGGCGGCGCCCGGAAGACCGAGGAAAGCGTATTCGGCCAGCTTGCGGTTTTCGGCCGTCATGGACTTCGCGGCACGCATACCGCGGCCTCCCGCGGGTTTCCGCAGGGCGGGCAGGGCCTCGCATATCCGGTCGTCCGCGGCCCAGTTGCGGACCGTGTCCCGCACGGCCACGAGCAGCCGGGGCCGCAGCGCGAGCGGCTGCTCGCCCTCGGCGAGGCCGTCGAGGACGTGACGGAAGGCGGCCTCGGTGACCATGGAGGCGACCCGCGACGAGGTGGCGAGGCAGATCACCGCGTAGTCGTACGCCGGGCGCCAGTGCCGGGCCGTCAGCAGGGCGACCGCACGGGTGCTCTCGGCCTCCGCCCCGCCGGTCAGCAGAGCGGCGAGCTCCTCGTCGGATTCGCCGAAGTATCCGCCGGGCGGACGGTCGGGCAGCGGCGGGTGGGGGGTGCGCACGGGAGCGGGTTCCTTCCGAGGTGCAAGGTGGCACACAGGACGTGCTTGCCCGTCGAAAAGGAGTCCCGATTGGTGTGGACCTTTTGACGGAGCGCCGGGAAAACGGCCGGGGGACGAAGGCCGTGCGGCGACCGTCGCTCAGGGAGCCTCTTGAGCTCGTCGACAGCCGGGAATGGCGAACAGCGATTCAGACCCGGCCCTTGACCAAGCGCGGGAGGCTCACCCTCGCACAACACACTCGTTACCAACAAGGCGCATGGGCGAGATCAGGCTTATTGAAAGAATGTCAAAAACGATCGCCGACTCGGCGGGGCCGCGACGGCTTTCGCTATTCCGTGCACCCGGTGATTCCATGCGCCCCGTGTGAACCGTTCACGCACTCCGGGTACTCGCGCACGCTCCCCGCGCACCGGGCTCCGTAGTCCACTGGGACCGGCCCTTCTCGGAGGCCCCGCGCGGGACGGCGGCTCTCCCCCGCGAAACCGGCCGCCGACCCCGTTCCTCCCGCCCTCGGTCGGCGGCCCCGGGAAGGCCCACCGCCGGGTCCGCGGAGCACGCCGTCACGGGTCCGGCCGGCCCGGTCCGTACGAATGGCTGTCCGGGCCCTTTGCGTTCGACGGTGCGCACGACGCGCAGCCACTAGTCTGGAACCCGGACGGCGCGCTTGATCACCGCAAGTGTGCGTACAAGGGAAAGTGGCGACGATGAGCCCGGTCCACCCTCTCGACGAGGCCACCACCGCACGGGCGGTCATCGACGGGAACGGCACCCTGATCCACTGGAACGAGGGAGCCCGCCGGCTCCTCGGCCACACGCCGCGGGAGGTCGAGGGCCGCCCGGCGGCGGAGCTCCTGGCCCCCGGAAGCACCGTTCCCCTGCCGGGCGGCGACGGCGACCGCCGGCACGCCGTGCTCTCCCTGCGCCACCGCGACGGCCGGGTGCTGTCCGTGTGGCTGCTCGCCCATCGCCGTGCGGGGGGCGGCGGCTGGCTCGTGCTCACCCCGGTGGGTGGCCGCGAGCCCCGCACCCCGGACGACCCGCTGGCCCGCGCCTTCCTCGCCCAGGCACCCTGCGCCATGGCCGTCTACGACGAGCGGCTGCGGCTGTACGGGTTCAACGACGCGATGGCCGAGGTGATCGGCATCCCCGAGGAGCGCCTCCGGGGACTGCGGCCCTCCGAGATCGGCTCCCGGGAGACCGGTGAGCCCCTGGAGCGCGAGATGGCCGAGGTCCTCGCCTCCGGCCGGAGCCGTGCCGTGGAGACGTACGCGCGTGCCGGCGGCGAGGAGCGGGCGCACCACTGGCTCGCGCGGATCGCCCCCCTCACCGACACCCACGGGCGGGTGATCGGTGTCTGTGTGGCCGCGCACGACTTCACCGAGCAGTACCGGGCCCGCGAGCGGCTCCAGCTCGTCAACGAGGCCAGCGTGCGCGTCGGCACCACCCTCGACGTCACCCGGACGGCCCAGGAGCTGGCCGACGTCTGCGTGCCCGCGCTCGCCGACTTCGTCAGCGTCGATCTGCTGGACCCGCCGGAGAACGGCGACGAGTACCGCGTCGGCCCGCCGGCCGCCCCGGTCACACTGCGCCGGGCCGCCCACCGGTCGGTGAACGCGGGAAACCCGGAAGCGGTCGTCGCACCCGGCGACGTCGACGTGTATCCGGTGTCCTCGCCGCAGGCCGACTCGCTGATCGTCGGCCGTCCCCTCGTCGCGCCGAACGCGAACGGCACGCTGGAGGAGTGGCTGAGCTGGGACGGACCGCGCGGTGAGCACGTCCGGGAGCACGGCGTCCACACCACCATGTCGGTGCCCGTCCGGGCGCGCGGCCGGACCCTCGGGGTCGTCGTCCTCAGCCGGTTCCGGCGGCCCGACCCCTTCACGGCCGACGACATACTGCTCGCCGAGGAGGTCACGGCCAGGGCCGCCGTCTGCATCGACAACGCCCGGCGCTTCTCCCGCGAGCGGCAGACCGCGCTGGCACTCCAGCGCAGCCTCCTGCCCCAGTCCCTGCCGCGGACGGCGGCCCTGGAGGCGGCGTCGCGCTATCTGCCCGCGGCGCGTGCCGGGGTCGGCGGCGACTGGTTCGACGTGATCCCGCTGTCCGGGATGCGGGTCGCCATGGTCGTCGGTGACGTCATCGGCAACGGCATCCAGGCCTCGGCGACGATGGGCCGGCTGCGCACCGCCGTCCGTACCCTCGCCGACATCGACCTGGCTCCGGACGAGCTGCTCACCCACCTCGACGACCTCGTCGTACGGCTGTCGGCCGAGGCCGGCGCCGAGGGGATCACCGGGGAGGTGGGCGCGACCTGCGTCTACGCGGTGTACGACCCGGTCTCGCGGCGGTGCACGCTCGCCAGCGCGGGCCATCCGCCACCCGTCGTGCTGCCGCCGGACGGACCGCCCCGGCAGATCGACGTGCCGCCCGGTCCCGCCCTCGGTCTGGGCGGGCTGCCCTTCGAGTCGGCCGAACTCGACCTGCCGGAGGGCACGGTGCTCGCCCTGTACACCGACGGCCTGCTGGAGAGCCGGGACCGGGACGTCGACGCCGGTCTGCGGCTGTTCTGCCAGGCGCTCCAGGAGTCCTCGCGGAATCTGGAGGGTGCGGCCCACGCCATCCTCAAGGCGCTGCTCCCCGCGGGCGGCGCGCCGGACGACGTGGCGCTGCTGCTCGCCCGTACCCAGGGCCTCGCCGCCTCCGACGTGGCGACCTGGGCCATCCCCGCGGACCCCGCCCTCGTCGCGCCGATCCGCAAGCAGGTCGCCGACCAGCTGGAGACCTGGGGTCTGACGGCGGCCACGTTCACGGCCGAACTGGTGGTGAGCGAACTGGTCACCAACGCCATCCGCTACGGCGAACCGCCCATCCGGCTGCGGCTCATCCACGACGCCGAGACCCTGATCTGCGAGGTGTCGGACAGCAGCCACACCGCGCCCCATCTGCGCCGGGCGAAGACGTTCGACGAGGGCGGGCGCGGGCTGCTCCTCGTCGCCCAGCTCACCCAGCGCTGGGGCAGCCGGCACACCCCGGAGGGCAAGACGATCTGGGCGGAGCTGTCCCTGCTCGGCGAGGACTGACCGGCCGCCCGGGTCCGGTTCACCCGCGCGCCCACAGGTCCGTCCGGGGCGGTGGACCGGACGGGCGGCGACGCGAGGGGAGGGTGTTCACCGGCGGGCGGGGTCCCGTCTGATGTGATGGAGGGTGCCGCCATCACCGCCCGGAGGAACACCATCCTGAACAGCCCACTCGTCCAAGGCGTCCCCGGCGCGACCGGCACCCCCCTGGCCGCGGCCCTCGCGAGCCCGCTCGCCGAGACCCTGTCCGTCGTCCTGCTCGCGGCCGTCCTCGTCTGCGCGGTGGTACGGCCGTTCGGCTGGCCCGAGGCCGTCGTGGCCGTGCCCGCGGCGGGACTGGTCCTGGCCACCGGGGCGATCTCCTGGGACCACGTCCGCGCCGAGGCGGCCCATCTGGGCCCCGTGATCGGCTTCCTCGCGGCCGTCCTCGTGCTGGCCAAGTACTGCGACGACGAGGGCCTCTTCCAGGCGTGCGGCGCCTGGATGGCCCGCTGGGCCGCGGGACAGCCGGGCCGCCTGCTGACCGCCGTGTTCGTGCTCGCCTCGGCGATCACCGCGGTGCTCAGCCTGGACGCCACCATCGTGCTCCTCACCCCCGTCGTGTTCGCGACGGCGGCGCGGATGGGGGCCCGCCCCAAGCCGCACGTGTACGCCTGCACCCATCTGTCGAACACCGCCTCGCTGCTCCTGCCGGTCTCCAACCTCACCAACCTGCTCGCGTTCACCGCCAGCGGCCTGAGCTTCACCCGGTTCGCCGCGCTGATGGTGCTGCCCTGGCTGGTGGCGATCGGCGCCGAGTACCTGGTCTTCGGACGCTTCTTCGCCCGTGACCTCGCTGCGGGCGCGACCTCCCGGCACACCGTGGAACCGCCCGACGTGCCCCTGTTCGCGCTGATCACCGTGGGCTGCACGCTCGCCGGCTTCGTCCTCGCCTCGGCCGTCGGGATCGACCCGGCCTGGTCCGCCGCCGCGGGGGCGCTCGTGCTGGCCGGACGGGCGCTCGTCCGCCGCCGCACCACCCCGCTCACCGTGATGCGCGCCGCCGCGCCCTCCTTCCTCGCCTTCGTCCTCGCGCTCGGCATCGTGGTGCGCGCGGTGGTCGACAACGGCCTGGCGGGCGCCCTCGACGACCTCCTCCCGGCGGGCGGCTCCCTGCCGGCGCTGCTCGGTGTCGCCGCGATCGCCGCGGTCCTGGCCAACCTGATCAACAACCTGCCCGCGGTCCTCGTGCTGCTCCCGCTGGCCTCCGGCTCGGGCGCGGGCGCGGTGCTGGCCGTCCTGCTCGGCGTCAACATCGGGCCCAATCTGACGTACGCGGGTTCCCTCGCGACGCTGCTGTGGCGTCGTATCGTGCATCAGCACGAACACGGCGTCGACCTGAAGGAGTTCACCCGGCTGGGCCTGATCGCCGTCCCCGCGGCCCTGGTCCCGGCCGTGCTGGCGCTGTGGGTCTCGCTCCACGTGATCGGAGGCTGATGGGCATGCGGGTGGTCGTCTGGCTGGTCGAGGGAACCTGGCCCTCGTGCGTGGACGCCGTGGGGACGTACGCGCCCGGTGCGAGCGAGGTGGTGCTGCTGCACGTCGCGGACCCCGCCGTGCCCGGTCTCGCGCACGGCGCGTTCGCGGGACTCCTCGGCCGCGGACGCTCCGAACCCGATCCCGGCGACCTGCTGGAGACCCTCGGCACGGTCTCCGCTGCCGAGCTGCTGGACGCGGCGGCCGAGCGGCTCGGCGGTCCGGCGACCCGTCTGGAGCGCACCGGCCGGGTCGAGCGGGAGGTGGTCGCCGCGGCCGAGGGCGCCGGTCTGCTCGTCCTGGCCCGTGACGGCGACCGCAGCCGGCTCGGCCCGCACAGTCTGGGTCCCGCCGGACGCTTCGTCGTCGACCACGCCCCCTGCCCGGTGCTGCTCGTCTGGCCCGAACCGGCCCCGGACGTCGCGACGTTGCCGCCGCCTCCCCCGCACCCTCCGCACCACCCGCACCCCTGACACCACCGGCCCGGTGGCCGCCCGTACCACGGGACTCCCCGCGCCGGGGACCGCACTTGACGAAGTCGGGCATGCACGATTTGATCCTTGCGTGCCGTGGCGCGACCCGGCACGCAGAGGTGCGCCCAGCCGGTAGAGGACCAGGTTCAAGTCCGGCCAAAGTCGCCAGGATCGCTCGAAGCGTCCGAGGCGGGGACGTACTCGCGATTTGATGGAGCGGACATGCCCCCCGTCAAACGTGCTCCGCGCACCGGAGTCCAGGTCACCGCCACGGCCGTGGCCGGCCTCCTGGCCCTCACCGGCTGCGCCGCGGGCAAGGGAACGAGCGTCTCGGCGAAACCGGAACCCAGCCCGCACCGGACGGCCACCGCCGTCGAACTCCCGCCGCTCCACGCCGGGTTCGACTACCAGATCGGCGGCGCCTATCCCCCGGCCGCCGACGTCCGGATCGTCAGCCGCGACCGTTCCTCCTCCCCCGCCCCCGGCCTCTACAACATCTGCTACGTCAACGCCTTCCAGGCCCAGCCCGAGGAACGCGCGCAGTGGCCCGCCGATCTGCTGCTGCGGGACGCGGACGGCAAGGTCGTCGTCGACAAGGACTGGAACGAGGCCCTGCTGGACATCCGGACGCCGGACAAGCGCCGTCGGGTGGCCGCGCGGGTCGACCGGTGGATCGACGAATGCGCCGACAAGGGATTCGACGCCGTCGAGCCCGACAACTACGACAGCTACACCCGCTCCCGGAACCTGCTGACCGCGGACGACGCCACCGCGTTCATCACGCTGCTCTCCCGGCACGCCCACGCCCGCCGTCTGGCGATCGGCCAGAAGAACACGGTCGAACTGGCCGGACTCAGGTCGCGCACCGGGCTCGACTTCGCGGTCGCCGAGGAGTGCGGCCAGTACGACGAGTGCGGCGCGTACGCGAAGGCCTTCCACGACCGGGTGGTGGTCATCGAGTACACCGACAGCGGACTGCGCAAGGCCCGAGCGGCCTTCGGCGGCCGGCTGAGCATCGTGCGCCGGGACGTGATGGTCTCGACGCCCGGCAGCGCGGACTACGTCCGCAAGACGCGCTGACGGGGGCCACGATGACCCACGCGATAGCGCGGCGCACCGTGCTCCTGGGAGCGGCGGCCGCCGGGGCACTGGCCGGCTGCGGCGGTCCCTCGGACGGCGTCGGCGCCGACGGCAGGGTGACCGTCGAACTGTGGCACGGCCAGAACGACACCGCCAGGAAGGCACTGGAGGCGCTGGTCGCCGAGTTCAACCGCACCCATCCCCATATACGGGTGGACAGTTCGGGCGGCGGAGTGGTGGCCGACGCCATGCTCCAGAAGGTCACGGCGGCGCTCGCCGCCGGTTCGTACCCCGACATCGCCTACATCTTCGGCTCGGACCTGGCGAGCGTCGCCCGCAGCCCCCGGGTCGTCGACCTCACGTCCGCGCTGCACCGGGGCACCCCGCCCTGGAACTCCTTCTGGGCGCCGGTGCGCGAGGCCGTCACCGTCAACGGCAAGGTGCGCGCGGCCCCCGCGGTGCTCGACTCGCTGGCCGTCGTCTACAACAAGGAACTGTTCCGGCGGGCCGGCGTCCCGTTCCCGGAGGCGGGCTGGAGCTGGGACGATTTCACCGACACCGCGCGCAGGCTCACCGACCCCGGGCGCGGGGTGTTCGGCACGGGCTGGCCGGGCACCGGCGACGAGGACACCGTCTGGCGGCTGTGGCCGATGATCTGGGACCTCGGCGGCGAGGTGATCGCAGCCGACGGCAAGCGGATCGGTTTCGCCCGGCAGGGTCCCCGCGCCCTGTCGACGCTGGCCCGGCTGGCCCACGACAAGAGCGTGTACGTCGACCCGAAGCCCGGCAGCGAGCAGATGTACCAGGTCTTCCTCAGCGGCCGGATGGCGATGGTGGCGACCGGCCCCTGGGAGCTCCCGGACGTCGTCACCGCCAAGGTCGACTACGGCGTCGTCCCGCTCCCCAGTTACAGCGGCCGGCCGATGACCATCTCCGGTCCCGACACCTGGACGGTGTTCGACAACGGTTCCGCCCGTTCCCGCGCGGCCGTCGAGTTCGTGCGCTGGATGATCCGGCCGGCCGAGGACGCGCGCTGGGACGTCTCGGCCGGCGGCCTTCCGCTCAGTTCGGCCACCGCCCGGCGTCCGGAGTGGCGCGAGCACTCGGCGACGACCACCGGACTCGGGGTGTTCACCGACACGCTGGCCTCCGCCCGGGTCCGGCCCGTGCACGCGGCCTATCCGCAGATCTCCCAGGCCTTCGGCGAGGCGATCGTCTCGGTCCTGCTCGGCAAGGACTCCCCCGCCCACGCCGTCCGCCGGTGCGCCGAGACGGCCGACGCGGCCCTGCTCATCCCCCGGTGAACCCGGCCGTCCCCCGGTGACCCCGCCGTGTCCCCGGTGACCCCGACTTCAGACGTTCCCAGCTGACTTCCAGCTGAAGGAGGCCGTCATGTCCACCCTTCCCCGCGCCCTCACCGTCGTACCCGGCCCCGTGGTGACCCCGGCCGCGGCCCGGCGCGCCGCCCGCCGCCGCGGCCGTCGCGAGAGCGCCACCGCCTGGACCTTCATCAGCCCGGCGGTCGTCGTGATCCTCGGTCTGAGCATCGTCCCCGTGATCTGGTCGCTGCTGCTCTCCTTCCGCGCCGACGACCTCGTCACCCCCGGCCGCTGGGTCGGCCTCGACAACTACCGCGCGCTGGCCCAGGACCCCAACTTCCGTACGGCCGTGGGCAACACCCTGCTGTACACGGCGCTGTACGTGCCGCTCAGCCTGGTCGGCGGGCTGGTGCTGGCCCTGGCGCTGAACCGCCGCATCCGGCTCATCGGCCTCTACCGCACGCTCGTCTTCGTCCCCTTCGTGGTGTCGGCGACCGCGCAGGGCGTGCTGTTCTCGTTCATCCTCGACCCGGAGTTCGGTGTCGCGAACTCCCTGCTGCACACGGTCGGACTGTCCCCGCAGGGCTTCCTCACCGACCCGGACCAGGCGATCTATCTGCTGGTGCTGATCTCGCTGTGGAGCGGGGTCGGCTTCTGTGTCGTCGTCTATCTCGCCGCGCTCCAGGACGTCCCGCCCGAACTGGTGGAGGCCGCGCGGATCGACGGGGCGGGCCGCGGCCGGGTGCTGCGCCACATCGTCCTGCCGACGCTCACCCCGGTCACCGTGTTCCTGCTGCTGTGGCAGCTGATCACGGCGCTCCAGGTCTTCGACCTGATCTATGTGACGACGAAGGGCGGGCCGCTCGGCTCGACCGGCGTGGTCGTCTACTTCGTCTGGCAGCAGGCGTTCCAGATGTTCACGGCCGGCTACGGGGCCGCGGCGGCGTACGTCCTCGCGGTCGCGCTCCTGGTGACGGGCGGGGCGCTGCGGCTCGTACGGCGCCGGCAGGAACGTACCGAAGGAGCGGTCCGATGACCTCACCCGTCACCTCCCGCAGGCCGAGCGGCTGGCATCTGCTGCTCGCGCCGATGGCCCTGTGCTTCGCGCTGCCGCTGGTGTGGCTTGTGCTCAGCTCGGTGATGTCCGACGCCGAGATCAACCGGTTCCCGCCCGCCCTGTGGCCCGGCGGGATCGACCTCGGCGGCTACCGGTACGTGCTCGGCAACGCGATGTTCCCGCGCTGGTTCGTGAACTCGCTGATCGTCGCGGTCACGGCCGTCCTGTCGAATCTGCTCCTCGGCGCGCTCGGCGGCTACGCGTTCGCGCGGATGCGGTTCGCCGGGTCGCGGACCCTGCTCGCCCTGATGCTGGCGACGATGGTGATCCCCTTCCAGCTCACGATGATCCCGACCTTCCTGGTGATGAAGGAGCTGGGGCTCATCGACACGCTCGGCGCGCTGATCGTGCCCTCGCTCGTCACCCCGTTCGCGGTCTTCCTGTTCCGGCAGTTCTTCCTGGCGCTGCCCAGGGAGATGGAGGAGGCGGCCTGGATCGACGGGTGTTCGCGGCTGCGGGTGCTGTTCTCGATCGTGCTGCCGCTGGCACGGCCCGCGCTGGCCACCGTCGCCGTGCTGACGTTCCTGAGCACCTGGAACGACCTGTCCTGGCCGCTCATCGCGATCAACCACGACACGCAGTACACGTTGCAGCTCGGTCTGACCACGTTCCAGGGACAGCACCACACACGGTGGTCGGCGGTGATGGCGGGCAACGTGATCACCGTGCTGCCCGTGCTGGCGGCGTTCCTGCTGGCGCAGAAGACCTTTGTCCAGTCGCTCACTTCGAGCGGCCTGAAGGGCTAGGACACGATGACATCCTTCGATCTCCTGGTCGTCGGCGACGCCAATCCGGACGTCGTCGTCGGCCCGCTGCGCGGCCCGCTGGAGTTCGGGCAGCGCGAACAGCTCGTCGAGCACGCCGGGCTGGTGCTCGGCGGCTCCGCGGCGATCACGGCGTGCGGGGCCGCGCGGCTCGGGCTGCGGGTCGCCTTCGCGGGCCGGGTGGGTGACGATCCCGCGGGTTCCTTCGTGCGCGAGGCGCTCGCCGCCCGTGGTGTGGACGTGGGCTTCCTGGTCACCGATCCTGTCCGGCCCACGCCGCTCACGGCGGTCGTCATGGCCGGGGACGGGGACCGGGCGATCCTCACGGCGCAGGGCTGTCTCACGGCGACCGGTCCCGAGGACGTGCCCCGGGACCTGATCCGGGCCTCGCGGCACGTGCACGCGGCCTCGTTCTTCCTGATGCCCCGTCTGGCGCGTTGTCTGGCGGCGGTGTTCGTGCTCGCGCGGGAGTCCGGGGCGACGACCTCGCTCGACACCAACGACGACCCGGCCGGTCGCTGGGACCCCGAACTCCTGGACCCCGTGCTGAAGTTCACCGACTTCCTGCTGCCCAACGCGGCCGAGGCGGCGGCGCTGTCCGGGGAGGGCGAACCGGCCGCGGCGGCCGCCGCCCTGGCCGGCCGGGGTCCGACGGTCGTGGTCAAGGACGGCGCGAACGGCGCCCTCGCCCACACCGGCGCACGGCTGACGCGCGCGCCGGCCGTGGCCGTGGAACCCGTGGACACGGTCGGCGCGGGCGACAGCTTCGACGCCGGGTTCGTCGCCGCGACCCTGCGCGGACTGGACCCGCTCGCCGCGCTCACGGTGGCCGCGGCCTGCGGTTCGCTCTCCACCCGGGCGCACGGCGGTACGGCGGCACAGCCCACCTGGGACGAGGCGCTGGCCGCGGCCCGCGCGAACCTCCCCGGCCTCCCCGACGTCCCGGACACCTCCGGGGGCCGGACCCCGCCACAAGCACCCCGCCCCCGCGAGACCAGGAGCCGTTCATGAACGACGTCACCGCCCCGAAGATCGCCTTCATCGGAGCAGGGAGCGTGGTGTTCACCCAGGGACTGCTGGCCGATCTGTTCGCGTTCCCCGAACTCGCCCACGCGCGGATCGCGTTGCACGACATCGACCCCGAGCGGCTGGCCACGGCCGAGGGCGCGGCCCGGTACATCGCGGGCGTACGCGGTGCCAAGCCCACGATCACCGCGCATCCCGACCGGCGGGCGGCCCTGGAGGACGCCGACTTCGTCATCAACATCGTCCAGGTCGGCATGGACGCGGCGACCCGCACCGACTTCAACGTGCCCGCACGCTACGGACTGCGCCAGACCATCGGCGACACGCTCGGCGTCGGCGGCGTCTTCCGCGCCCTGCGGACCTTCCCGGTGCTCCGCGCGCTCGCCGCCGACATGAGCGAACTCTGCCCGGACGCGCTGCTGTTGAACTACACCAACCCCATGGCGATGAACGTCCTCTATCTGAGCCGGATCGCCCCGCGGCTGCGGGTCACCGGCCTGTGCCACTCGGTGCACTGGACCGTGCACGACCTCGCCCAGCTCGTCGGCGTCCCCTTCGAGGAGGTCACGCATCTGGCCGCCGGGGTCAACCACCAGGCCTGGGTGCTGCGTTTCGAGCGCGCCGGCCAGGACCTGTACCCGCTCCTGGACGAGGCCGTCGCCAGAGACCCCGGGCTGCTGCGCCGGGTCCGTGTGGACATGTACCGCCGTCTCGGCCACTACCCCACCGAGACGAGCGAGCACTCCTCGGAGTACGTGCCGTGGTACCTCCACCACGACAGCGAGATCGAGCGGCTGAGGCTGCCGGTGGGCGCCTATCTGGAGATCATCGAGGAGAACGCGGCGAGCTACCGGCGCACCCGCGACGCCCTGGCCGCCGGGACGCCCCTCCCGGTCGAGGGCACCCTGGAGTACGCCCCGCAGATCATCCACAGCGTGCTGACCGGCACTCCCCGCACGATCTACGGCAATGTGCCCAACCGCGGCCTGATCGACAACCTCCCGGCCGACTGTGTCGTCGAAGTCCCCTGCCTGACCGACGCGTTGGGGGTGCAGCCGACCCGGGTCGGCGCACTGCCCCCGCAGTGCGCGGCACTGAACAGCGCGTACGTCTCCGTCACCGATCTGGTGGTCCGCGCGGCCACCGAGGACGAGCCCCGCCACATCCGGCACGCGGCGATGGCCGACCCGGCGACGGCCGCCGCGCTCCCCGTCGAGCGGATCTGGGACCTGTGCGACGACCTCGTACGGGCTCACGGGGATCTGCTCCAGCCCGGGCTGAGGGTGCTGCTGGGGCACTGAGGGACGGCCCCGGCGGCCCGGGACCCGCGGCGGCGTGTCCGTTCATCGTCACCCTTGGCGGGTGAGGCCGCGGGCGCCGGGCTGTCGCAGGCTCGGTGGTGAGTGGCTGCGGTCGCAGCCCGTGCAACGGAGGTCTCGCCATGGCAACCACCCAGCATCACAGCACCCACTCCAAGACAGCCCTGACGGCGGCCGGCGGCCTGACGATCTTCGCGTCGGTGATGTTGTTCGTCGCCGGCGTCCTGGACATCCTGCGGGGCGTCATGGCCGTCGCCCAGGACGACGTCTTCGTCACCACCCAGAACTACGTCTTCAAGTTCGACCTGACGAGCTGGGGCTGGATCCACGTGGCACTCGGCGCGCTGGCCGTGGTCGTGAGCCTCGGCCTGTTCGCCGCGGCCACCTGGGCACGCGTGATCGGCGTGGGCATCGCCGCGCTGCTGATCATCGCCAACTTCCTCGACATCCCGTACTACCCCGTCTGGTCGCTGACCCTGATAGCCCTGTACGGATTCGTCATCTGGGCGCTGTGCGTGGCCCGGCCTGACAGGGACATGGGCTGAGCGAGGGGCCGGCGCCGGTCGCCGGTCCACCGTTCGCGGGGGCGGGGGCGGGGGCGCGGCACCGAGCCGCGCTCACAGGAGGTGCAGGTCGCGGGCCCGTCGTACGGCCTCGCCCCGGCGGGTGGCCGCGAGCTTGCGGTAGACGCTCTTGAGGTGGGTCTTGACCGTGTTGACCGACAGATGCAGGTCGGCCGCGATCTCGTCCCTCGACATCATCTGCGCCAGCCGCTCCAGCACCTCCTGCTCGCGTTCGCTGAGCGCTTCGATCACCGGCTCCGCCAGAGGTTCCGGTCCCGGCGGCGCGGCCTGGCCCGCGCCCCGGACCGCGGCCGTCCCGGGGAGCCACTCATGGCCCTGGGCCAGTACGGGCCGGTGCCGCACGAAGGTCCGCAGCCAGGGCCCGGCCTCCAGGAACGGCCTTCTCAGATGCTCCGGCCTGGCCGTCCGCAGGGCCCGCGCCATCAGCCGCTGGGCGGTGGAGTCGTCGCCCAGGGCGTCCGCGGTCTGCGCCCGCGCGAGCAGGACCCGCACCACGACCCCCGGGCCCTCTTCCGGCTCCGGGGAGAGCCCGTCTAGCAGGGTGCGCGCGGCCTCGCGGTCACCGGTCGCGAGCCGGGCGCGGGCGGCGAGGGCCGCGGCCTCCGGCCCGGTGGTCCCCTCCTCCGAGAGCACGTCCGCCGCGGCGAGCGGATCGCCGAGGGCCAGATGGGCGGTGGACATGGCCAGCGCGACCCGGTCGCGGACCCACGGCGACGGCTCGACCCCCTGCGGCGGGCGCCTCAGCTCCTGGAGGACGCGCAGCGCCTCCTTCGGGTGCCCCTTGGCCAGCAGCAGGTGGGAGCGCAGCAGGGCGAGGCCCGCCGTCTCGACGGGGTCGTGCGGGGCCGTGCCGGAGGCGGTCGCCTCGTCCAGATGGGTCTGCGCGGCGACCAGGTCGTCGCGGTCGACGGCGACGGCGGCGAGCACGAGCTGGGCGACGCCCGTGCGGGCGGCGGGCGGCAGTCCGGAGCGTTCCGCCTCGGCGACCGCGGCCCGCGCGTGCGACTCCGCGCGGCCCGGGCGGCCGCACAGGAGGTCGATCAGGGCGAGCCGGCTCAGGGACTCGTGCCGGGGGCAGGCGGTGGACGGGCCGTCGTCCGTCTGCGCGGCGGCGGCCAGCGAGGCCCGGGCGGCGTCGAACCGCCCCGCCCACAGCTGCGCCGATCCCAGGCCGGTGAGCATCAGGGCGGACAGCTCCGGGTGGCGTTCCAGCCGTTCGGCCGGGAGGGCCGGCTCCGCCGCGGTCATGTCGTCGGCGGCCGCCTGCGCCCGGTCGGCGGAGCCGGTCAGCCGGGCGGCGAACACCCGCAGCAGCGCGTGGCTCAGCCGCAGGGCCGCGGTGTCCGCCCCGTCCTCGCCCAGGTTCTCCCCGGCCCGGCGCAGATAGTCGAGTCCGCGGCCGACGTCGTGGCGTACGAGCTCGCGGGCGGCGCGCACCAGACAGGCGGCCGGTCCGGCCGCGTCCAGGGGCATGGCGGCGAAGAGACCGTCGAGGCGCTCGGCGTCGAGTCCGGTCAGCAGCTCTCCGATGGCCAGTTCGTCGACGAACCGGTTGGCGGCCAGTTCCCACTCGCCCGCCCCGGCCGCGTGCGGCAGGGCCTCGGCCAGCAGTCCCTCGCCGCTCAGCCAGCGGGCGGCCCGCCGGTGCAGTTCCGGTTCGAGACCCGGCAGCCTGACCCTCAGGTGGACCCGCAGGATCTCCGCGAACAGGGGGTGCAGCCGGTACCAGGAGTGGCCGATCGCCTCGACGAAGGCGTTGGCGTGCTGGAGCCCGGCCAGGATGGGATCGGCGTCGTCGCGGCCCGTCAGGGCGTTGGCGAGATCCGGGTGGATCTGGTCGAGGATGCTCGAACGCAGCAGCAGGTCCTGTGTCTCCTGCGACTGCGCCTCCAGGACCTCGGCCAGCAGGAAGTCCGCGAGCGTGCTCTGGCCGGCCTCGAAGTTCTTGATGAAGGTGTCCGGGTCGTCGACGTGCTGGGCGGCGAGGATGCACAGGCGCAGTCCGGCCGCCCAGCCGCCGGTCCACTCGGTCAGCGAGCGGGTGCCGTCCTCCGAGAGGCGGATGTCGTGGTGTCTCAGCAGGGCGGCCGTCTCGCCCGGGACGAACGCCAGGTCGGCGCCCCGGACCTCGGCGACCGCCCCGGCGGCCCGGTAGCGGTGCAGGGGCAGTTGCGGCTCCGTACGGCTGACGACGACCAGACGCAACCCGCCGCCCGCGTGGCGCAGCACGAACTGGAGCTCGTCGGCGACCTCGGCCGAGGCTCCCACCCGGTCGAACTCGTCGAGCACCAGGACCACGGGTTCCGGGCGTTCGCTCAGCCAGGCGGCCAGCCGGGTCAGCAGGGAGTGGTCCACGTCTCCGGGGCTGGACGGGCTGCCGATGTCGTCAGGAACGGCGGCTCCGTGCCGTCGCAGGGATTCCAGGACGTAGGTCCAGAAGATGCCGGGGCCGGTGTCCTCGTGCTCCACGGTCAGCCAGGCCACGTCCTCGGGGCGGTCCCGCGTGGAGATCCAGTGGGCGACCAGGAGCGTCTTTCCCGCGCCCGCGGGCCCGTTGACCAGGGTGAGGGGGCACTGGACGCCCTCGGTGAGCCGTTCGACCAGCCGGGGTCTGCGGACGAAGGTCTCCGTCAGGTCGGGGACGGTGAAGCGTACGGCGAGCAGGGGGTCGCCGCCCGGGGTCAGCAGCCCTGCCATGGCACCCCGCCTCCACGGTCTCCCGGCAGCGGCAGCCCGGCGCGGTCTCCCGGGAGCCCCGTGCGGTCTCGCGGCGGCGCCCCGCGGCCTCCCGTCGGCCCTCCGCCGTCTCCCGTCGGCCCTCCGCGGCCTCTCGGCTGCGGCGACGCGTCCGATCCGATGTGGTCCGGGTCCACGGCTCCCTCCCCGGTGTAACCCCCGCACCCCGATCGTCACTCGCTGTCCGGAATGTCGCAAGGCAGGCCCTTTCCGTCCGCCGCGTGTCGCCCGGGTGGCGCGGGAGCGGAGCTGCGGGTGCCATGGAGGTGCGGCGCAAGCGGAGCCGTCCCGGACGCCCCGTCCGGCGGGCGGTCCCGCGGGCCGGATCGATGAGGTGGTCACCGGTGAAACACTGGCGCGCTCTGGCCGTGCTCGGGACGGCCCAGTTCCTGATGGTCCTGGACACCTCCGTCATGAACGTGTCCATCAGCCAGCTGGTGGAGGACTTCGACACCGAGGTGACCGCCATCCAGGCCGTCATCACCCTCTACGCGCTGGTCATGGCCGCCTTCATGGCCACCGGCGGCAGGCTCGGCGACATCCTCGGCCGGCGCCGGCTGTTCCTCGTCGGGCTCGTCGTCTACGGGATCGGGTCGGCCCTGACCGCGGTGGCGCCCACCCTGTGGATGCTGGCGCTCGGCTGGTCGGTGATCGAGGGCCTCGGCGCCGCGCTGGTCCTGCCGGCCATGGCGGCCCTCGTCGCGGAGTCCTACACCGGACGGGACCGGGCCGCGGCCTACGGTGTGATCGGCGGGCTCGCGGGTGCGGGCATCGCGGTCGGACCGCTGCTGGGCGGCTGGGTGACGACGTATCTCACCTGGCGTCTGGTCTTCGCCGGGGAGGTCGTGGTCGTGATCGCGATGCTCTGCTTCCGCCGGGCGATCCCCGAGTCGCCCCGGCCGGAACACCGCCCCCGGCTCGACGGCGTGGGCGCCTTCCTGTCGGCGGCCGGTCTCGGACTCGGCGTGCTGGGTGTCCTCCAGAGCGGCACCTGGGGATGGGTGCAGCCCCAGAACCCCCCGTTCACGGTCTTCGGCTTCGCCCCGACCCTGTTCGTCGTCTCCGCCGGGGTGCTCGTCCTGGCCGCCTTCGCCAAGTGGGAGCGCCGACGGGAGGCGCGGGGCACCGACCCGCTGATCCATCTGTCGCTGCTGCACCGGCCGCCCCTGCGCTCGGGCCTGCTGACGCTGGTGAGCCAGAACCTCATCCTGCTGGGGCTGTTCTTCGCCATCCCGCTGTACCTCCAGGTGGTGCAGGGCTTCGACGCGTTCCAGACGGGACTGCGGCTGCTCCCGGTGTCCGTCACCATGCTGGCGGCCTCCGTACTGGCCTCCCGGCTCGGGCGGGTGATGGGGCCGCGCCGTGTGGTCAGACTGGCCCTGCTGACGCTGCTCGCGGCGATCACCTGGCTGCTGGCCACCATCGATCCGGTCATCGACGACGCCCAGTTCGCCGGGGCGATGGCCGTGCTCGGGGTCGGCATGGGCCTGCTCGCCTCGCAGCTGGGCAACGTCGTGCAGTCCAGCGCCGTCGAGGAGGAGCGCAGCGAGGTCGGCGGGCTCCAGTTCACCGCCCAGAACCTGGGCTCCGCGCTCGGCACCGCGCTGATCGGCTCGATCCTCGTCGGCGCGCTGGCCCACGCCTTCACCACCCAGGTGGCCAAGCACCCGGACGTGTCGCAGGAGGCGCGCGCGCAGACCAGCATCGCGCTCGAGGCCGGCATCAGCTTCGTCCCCACCGACCAAGTGCGTTCGGCGGCCGAGCAGGCCGGGCTGCCGCCGGCCGAGGTGGACGCCGTCACGAACTCCTACGCGACGGCGCAGCTGAACGGTCTGAAGGCGGCGATCCTGGCGGCGGGCGGGATCACCCTGGCGAGCTTCCTGGTGACGACACGTCTGCCGACCGGGCCGGCGGGCCGCACCAAGTCCCCGGGCGACGGCACCCCGGCGGCCTCCCTCGGACCGGCGTGAACGGGCGGATGCCCTCGGACCGGCGTGAACGGGTCGGCCCCCTCGGGCCGGCGCGGGCGCGGGGAGGTGGCGGGTCCGCACGCGCCCAGGTTCACCTTCTGCGGGTGAGGGCGAGCGGGACCCGCGGGCGGATGATCGTGGGGAAGGGTGCCGTCCGCCTGCCCCAGGCCGCCTGCCGGGGAGCCCCGCATGCAGTACGAGATCCGCGTCGAGGGACATCTCTCGGAGACGCTTTCCGAGGCGTTCCCGGAGATGGACCACGTGCTGATCTCCGGCCAGACCATCCTGTTCGGCCCGGTCGTCGACGAGGCGCATCTGTACGGGCTGCTGGCCCGCTGCCGGACGCTCGGACTGCGCGTCGTGGAGATGCGCCAACTGCCCGAGTAGCCAGGGGGCCCGAGGATCACCCGCCGGGGGTGAGCCGCCGGAGGCCGTCGCACGGGAGCGTGGACGACGGGAATCCACCCACCGTCCCGTCGGCGGTCCACGACCGGTCCGCTCGACCGCGTGAGGAGGAACCATGACGGAACCGCATGGTTCGGCACCGCACACCGGACCGGTATCCGGGCCCGGCGGCCCGGCTTCCGCGCCCCCGGGCGACCCCGTGGTGGTGCTGGACCGGATAGGCGCCTCCTGGACCTGGCTCCTCGGCTCGGCCGTCGCGACACTGATCCCCGGCATCCTGGTCCTGGTCTGGCCGGAGGAGACCCTGCACGTCCTCGCGGTTCTCCTCGGCCTCTACCTGCTGGTCATCGGCGTGTTCCGGTTCGTGTCCGTCTTCGGCCACCGCGAGCAGGGCAACCGCTTCGCCACGCTGCTGATCTCGGTGCTCTACGTGCTCGCGGGCGTCCTGTGCCTGCGCCACCCGATGCAGACCATCGCCGCGCTCTCCCTGATCCTCGGCGTCGTCTGGCTCGTGTCCGGCGTGCTGACCGCGTACACCGCCCTGGCCGCCAGGGATCTGCCGCACCGCGGGTTCGTCCTGTGCGGGGCGGCGATCGGCATCATCGCGGGCATCGTCGTCCTGGCCCTGCCGACCGAGTCGGCCCGTGCCCTGACCCGGCTGCTCGGTCTGTGGATGGTCCTGATCGGGCTGGTCGAACTCGCCGTGGCCTTCGCCTGGCGGGCCGCCCTGCGACGGGCGGTCTCCGTCGCGCCACGTGACCCGGCCTCCCCCTACTGAGGCGGCCGGAAAAGAGGAGGCCGAGCGCTCCCCGCCCTCCGCACACCGCCGCCCACGATTCATCGAGTTGTGCGGAGGTCCGGGGCATACTCGTGACTCCCCTGCCCGGGTGCCGGCCGGATCGTCCGGCCGGCACCTCGACGTGTGCCCGAATCCGTGGGCCGCCCGATGAGCAGGCCCGTACGGAGCGGACGTAACAAAGGGCATGCCGACATACCTGGCCAGCAGGCACGACGAGCTCGTGCCGGTGAACCGCGCGGTCGAACCGCACACACTCCTCGGGTGGCTGCGCCGGCACCGGCGGGCCGTGTTCGCCGTCGCCGCGGCGCTGATGCTGCTCCAGATGGCCGTCGCCATGGTCAGTACGGCCGTGGAGCAGACCCCCACGATCGACGAGCCCGTGTACGTGGGCACGGCGGCGGTCTACGTCCAGCAGCACGACCTGCGCTTCAACCCCGAGCATCCGCCCCTGGGCAAGCTGGTCATCGGGGCCGGGCTGCTGTTCGCGCACCCGCACCTCGAGCCGGGATTCACCGGCGACCAGACGGAGCTCGGACGGCACGTGCTGTACGAGTCCGGCAACGATCCCTGGCGGGTGATGCTGTGGGCACGGCTGCCGGTGATCGTCCTGACGCTGCTGTTCGGCCTGGTCGTCCTCTCCTTCGCCCGTGAACTCGCGGGCCGTACGGGCGCGTTGGTGGCCCTCGCGCTCTACGCGTTCTCGCCCGACGTCATCGCGCACGGCTCGCTGGCCACGCTCGACGTACCGGCCACGGGCTTTCTGCTGACGTCGGTGTGGCTGGTGTGGCGGGCCAGGCGAAGGCCGTGGCTGTACCTGCCACTGTCCGCGGCGGCGCTCGGTGCCACGGTGGCGACGAAGATGAGCATGCTGCCCGCGGTACCCCTGGTGCTGCTCCTCGCGGTCGTGTCCGTGTGGCACGCGGGCCGCTCCGACACCGGCGCGGAACCGGATCGGGACACCCGGGCGCGCCGGGCCCGGCTGCTCGGCACCGGCGCCGCGGCCGCCGCCGCGATGGCCGTGGTCGCCGTCGCCGTGGTGTGGGCGACGTACCTCGCCGTCGACCCCCGGCTGCGCTGGACCGAACCCCCGGACCTCCCGGCCGTGCACGGACTGCGCGCGTTCGTCATCGACCACCTGCCCGTGCCGAGGCCCTACCGGGACGGGATGCGGTACCAGTTCGGCTTCGAGAACACGACCTGGCAGGGCTTCCTCTTCGGCCGGCTCTACCAGGGCTCGCTCTGGTACTACCTGCCGGCCGCGCTGCTGGTGAAGACGCCGCTCGGCATGACGGCGCTGTGGGCGGCCGGTTCACTCGCCCTCCTGCGCGTACGCCGACTGCGCCCGGCGGTCCCGTACCTCCTGGTCCCGCCGGTGCTGCTCCTCGCCTCCGCGATGACCGGCTCCCGCGATCTCGGCGTGCGCTACGCCCTGTTCATGCCGGTGTTCCTGGCGGTCGCCGCGGGCTGCGCGGTCGTGGCACGCGGGCGCGGGCCGGAGCGGGCGGAGCCGGGGCGCCGGCCCGGGCCGGGGTGGGCCGGGATCCCGCGGCGGCTCCGGTCCGAACGGGCCGGGGTCGCGACGGCCGGGCTGGTCCTGTTCGTCGCCGTCAGCTCGCTGCTGACGTACCCGTACTACCTGACGTACTCCAACGAGGCGTTCGGCGGGCCGAGCCGGACGTATCAGCAGCTGCACGACTCGAACGTCGACTGGGGCCAGGACCTCGGCCGCCTCGCCGACCGGCTGAAGGCGCGCTACCCGCACGAGAAGGTGTGGCTCGTCTACAAGGGCGCCGGGGTGCCGTCCGCGTACGGCATCGACGCGACCGACCCGCGCACGGTGCCCGCGGCCCGGGTGCACGGGCTGCTGGCCGTGTCCGACACCTGGATCGACAAGGCCGACGCCCGTCTGAAGGCACTGCTCGGGACGAGCGTACGGATCGACGAGGTCGGCCACTCGATCACCCTGTTCCGGAGGCCGTGAGCCGGTCCGGGGCGGCGCGGCGCCCCGGACCGTGACGTCACGACCCGATAGTTCCGGCCATGATCTATCCGAGTGGCCGGTTCCTGGTGCATGGTGTCCCTGTGGGTCCCGGATCTCCCCGCTGAAGGCCCCGCTCGGGCCCGCCGTGCCGTGCGCGGTACGGAGCCCGCCGCACCTCCCGGCTCCCCACGGGAGGCCTGCGGCACGTCGGCGACTCAGCCGGAGCGCTCCGTCAGCGTGATCGCGCCGACCGGGCAGGCCCGTACCGCCTCCCTCAGCATCGGGTCGTCCGCGCGGCGGGCGGGGTCGGGCAGCAACGTGCTGTAGCCGTCGTCGTCCTGGGTGAAGACACCCGGAGCGGCGAGGGCGCACTGGCCCGCGCCGATGCAGACGTCCTTGTCGATCGCGATGCCGGAGTCCATGGTCACGCGGCTCCTCACCAGGTCACGGGGAGTTCGAGCATCCCCTGGATCGTGTCCCCGGGCTTGAACGGCACGGTGTCGGCGGGAACCGCGAGCCGCAGGCCGGGGAACCGGTCGAACAGCGAGCGCAGCGCGATCTCCATCTCGGCCCGTGCCAGGTTCTGGCCGAGGCACTGGTGGATGCCGAAGCCGAACGCGACATGGTGCCGGGCCGACCGGTGCCAGTCCACGGTGTCGGGCTCGGGGAAGGCCAGTTCGTCGCGGTTGATGACGGACGTGGAGAAGACGACGCCCTCGCCCTCGCGGATCCTCACCCCGGCGATGTCGATGTCCTGGAGCGCGACCCTCAACAGCCCGTCGGCGATGGACAGGAACCGCAGCAGTTCCTCCACCGCCGCGGGCATCAGCGCCGGTTCGGCCCGCAGTTCGGCCAGCTGGTCCGGATGCCTGAGCAGGGTGAACGTGCCCAGCGAGATCATGTTCGCCGTGGTCTCGTGCCCGGCCACCAGCAGGATCGTCGCCAGCGAGACCAGCTCCTCGCGGTCCACCTTCCCCTCGCGCAGCCGGTCGCGGATGAGTTCGTCGAGGAGTCCGTCCCCGGGTTCCTTCTGCTTGCGGTCGATCAACGAGCCGAAGTAGGCGTCGAGTTGGTCGCGGGCGTCATTGATGTCGGCGGCGTCCGGGCCCCGCAGCAGCCGGCGGGACTGCGCCTCGAAGAAGTCGTGGTCCCCGTACGGCACTCCGAGGAGCGCGCAGATCACCATGGAGGGCACCGGGAGCGCGAAGTCGTTCACCAGCTCCGCGGGCGGGCCCTGCCGTTCCATGCGGTCGAGCAGCCGGTCGACGGTCTCCTGGATGCCGGGACGCAGTGCGCCGATCCGCTTGAGCGTGAAACTCGGTACCAGCATGCGGCGTTGGACGTGGTGCTCGGGGTCGTCGAGTCCCAGCAGCGCGACCCTGCGGTTGCGCGCGGCGGCGAACCGCTCGGTGACCGCGGGGAACTCGGGCCTGGTGCGGTCCGAGGACAGCCGTGGATCGGCGAGGAGTTCACGGGCGGCACCGTGACCGGTGACCACCCAGACGACCCGCCCGTCGAAGAGGGAGAGCCGCGAGAGCGGACGCCCCTCGCGCAACGGCGCGTAGGCGGTGGGCGGGTGATACGGACAGACCCGGTCCTGCGGGAAGGCGACCGGGGCGACGGCGGGCGCCGGGCCGGGAGACGCTGCGACCGGGAGATCGGCGGGCGCCGGGACCGAAGGGGCGGCGACCGACGAGGCGGCGACCGGGGCGACGGCGGGTGGCGCGAGTGGATGCGGCTCGGGCTGCGGGAGCCCGGAAGCCTGAGTGAGGTGGGCCTGGGATCGGGTCAGGGGGGTTTCTGTCATCAGTGACCTCGCAAGCGACGGTTCCCTCTTGCCGATCTTCATTAGATGCCCCAGGCATCTATGCGGCCACGCGAAGTTCGGCCAGATGAGCCGCCCGCACGATCTGGCCGAAGCGCGGTGGGCGCGCTTCCGGTTCCCCCGGATCCAGAGCCCCTCCTTCGCCCGGGCCGGCCCCGCGCCCGCCCGGGGCTGGCTCGAACACCCCGGAGGACCCCTTCCGAAAACCGGTTGCGCGGGCCTGCCCGGCTGCCCGAACATCTGCCCATGTCCACGATCGAAGCCTTCCTGCCGCCGACCTCCGCTGCCGTCCGTCCGGTGCGGGTCCAGCAGCAGCCCGGCCGACCCCGGAGGCCCGAGCTTCCCCGGTCATGACCGCCGCGCTCGTCGCGGGGCTTCTCGCGGGCTTCGGTATCGCCATGCCCGTCGGAGCGGTCGCGACCTACCTCGTCTCCCTCACCGCTCGTACGTCCCTGCGGATCGGCGCCTCGGCCGCGCTGGGCGTCGCGACGGCCGACGGACTCTACGCACTGGCCGCCGCCCTCGGCGGGACGGCGCTCGCCGCGGCGCTCCAGCCGGTGATGCTCCCGCTGAGCCGGGCCTCCGCGCTCGTCCTCGCCGTGCTGTCGGTCCGGGGCGCGATCGGCACGGTCCGCGGGTACCGCGAACGCCGGCGCGCCGAGCGGACCGGGCAGGATCCCCCGCGCCCCGGCCGCGCCTATCTGGCCCTCCTGGGCATCACCCTGCTGAACCCGACCACCGTCGTCTACTTCGCCGCCCTGGTGCTCGGCAGCCGGACGGCCGACGCGGTGGACCCGCTGGATCAGGGCGTGTTCGTCCTCGCCGCGTTCGCCGCGTCGGCGAGCTGGCAGCTGCTGATCGCCGGCGGCGGTGCCCTGCTCGGCCGGACGCTGACCGGGGACCGGGGACGGCTGGTGACGGGGCTCGTGTCGAGCGGCGTGATCATGCTGCTGGCCGTGCGCGTGCTGACGGCCCCGTCATGAGACCGCGTTCCGGCGGCCGGCGCACGCCCGGTACGCCCCACCGGGGGATCGGCCCGGCGCGGGGAGCCACGCGGGCCGCGGTACGGAAGATTCGCGTCCGCCCTGGTGTTGAATCGTGCCGAGACACGACCAGTCCGACGCGACGATGGGACGGAAGTCATGCCACTTGAGGGCGAGTACGAGCCCAGCCCCACGCAGTGGGTCCGGGACCAGGTGGAGTTGTACGAGAGTTCCGGCGGGACCAAGGGGAACACCCTGATGGACACCGGGATGCCCGTCATCATTCTCACGACACGCGGTGCCAAGAGCGGCAAGATCCGCAAGACCCCGCTGATGCGCGTCGAGCACGACGGACGCTATGCCGTGGTCGCGTCCCTCGGCGGCGCTCCCAAGCACCCGGTCTGGTACCACAACGTCACCTCCGACCCCCATGTCGAGCTCCAGGACGGGCCCGAGCGCAAGGAGTTCACGGCCCGGGAGATCACGGGCGCGGAGAAGGAGCAGTGGTGGGAGCGGGCGGTCGCCGCGTATCCCCCGTACGCCGACTACCAGAAGAAGACCGACCGGGTGATCCCCGTCTTCGTGCTGGAGCCCGCCGGCTGATCCGGCTCCGCCCCGTACGCCCGGGTGGTCCGCGACGCCGGTGCGCATGAACCGGACGAGACCGGGCACCCGCGGTTCAGGCCCCGCCGCGCTCCCCCGTCGCGGCGGGGCTTCCCGTCGTCGGGCGGCCTGTCTCGGAGGCGTCGCCGGCCACACTCCCGCCGCGGCGCGCGGCGGCCCGGGCCGCTCCCGCGTCGGTCACGTCGAGGAAGATCTGGTCGGCCTCGGGGAAGGTGTGGGCGACGGAGCGCTTGATGCGGATGGCGACCTCCTCCACCTCCTCGCTGTCGAGGCCGGGCACCAGGTCGATCCGGGCGGCCACCAGGGTCGAGTCGAGGCCCAGTTCCATGGTCAGCAGCGCCTCGACGCTGTCGATCTCGGGCTGGGCCCTCAGCAGTTCGCGGATCCGCCCGCTCTGTTCCTCGTCGACGGCCCGCCCGATGAGCTGTTCGCGGGCGTCGCTGCCGAGCCAGAAGGCGATGCACACGAGCAGCAGCCCGATCGCGAAGGACGCGCAGGCCTCCCACACGACCTGGCCGGTGACCATGTGGAGCACCATGCCGACGATCGCGAGGCTCACGCCCAGTACCGCCGTGCCGTCCTCGGCGACGACCGTCCGCAGGGCCGGGTCGCGCAGACCGTCGCCCGCCTTGCCCCGCGCCTGCACGAGCGCCCGCAGCAGCGAGGCGCCCTCCGCGAGCAGGGCCACGACGAGCACCGCGATCCCCGTCATATAGCCGCGGAAGGATTCGTCGGCGCCGTCGCGGAGTGCCTCGAAGCCCTGGAAGAAGGAGAAGCAGCCGCCCATGACGAAGATGCCGACGGCCGCGAGCAGTGACCAGAAGAACCGCTCCTTGCCGTAGCCGAAGGGATGCTTCCGGTCGGCGGGCCGGCGGCTGCGGCGCAGCGCGGCCAGCAGGAACACCTCGTTCATGCTGTCCGCGACGGAGTGCGCGGCCTCCGAGAGCAGCGCGGGCGATCCCGAGACCAGACCGCCGACCGCCTTGGCCACGGCGATCAGCAGATTGGCGCCCAGCGCCACGATCACGGTGACGCGGGTCCTGCCGTCCGAACCGTCCGCGCCGTCCGAGGCGTCCGACCTGTCCGCACCGTCCGCGCCTTCCGAGGCGCCCGGGCCGTCCACTTGTGCTGTCTCTTCTCCACTCACACCGGCCGGTTTCCCAAGTGGCCCCACCTCACACCGGACGGGCCGGAACAATCGGACCGAGGGGTACGGGGGCGGCGCCCAGGGCACCCGTACCCGGTCGAAGGAGGCCGGCGCGGGTCCGTGGCCTCCACAGCGGAGGAGGAGCCCGGTGTCCAAGAAGCCGAAGAAGCGCAAACTGTCCCTGGCGTACAAGCCGATCGGTTTCGTGCTGAGCTGGGCCGGGGGCGCCGTCGCCGGAATCGCCTTCCAGAAGACCTGGATGGCGATACGTCACGAGGAGGACGCTCCCGACGCCCTGGACCGGGACCGCGGCTGGGGCGAGGTGCTGCTCGCCGCCGCCCTCCAGGGCGCGATCTTCGCCGTCGTGCGCAGCGCGGTGGACCGCTCGGGCGCGAAGGCCATCGAGCGGTCCACGGGCGTGTGGCCCGCCCCCGACCGGTCCGGCCGCGACTGAGGCGGCCCACTCGCGGAACGGGCCCGGCCCGCGCGGGTTCCGGTACGTCAGGGCGGTGGCAGCCGACCGCCACCGCCCTGCCCGTTCCGGGTTCCCCGGTCCGGGGATCTCAGTCGGCCGCGAGCCAGACACCGTCCCGCATGAGGTCGCGTCCCGAGAGCTCGTCGGCCTCGCGCCAGGCCTGCACCCGTACCGGGGTGACGCTGAAGTACTGGTAGTGGGTCCTGAGTCCGCGCGGGTCGAACCCGGTCCGGGCGGCGAACGCGTCCCCGGCGCCCTCCGGGAGTTCGTCGGCCTCGAACGTCCGGACGGTGCCGTCGATCATGACGACGTCCCTCGTGGGCCCGAAGCCGAGCCGTACCGTGCCGGTGGTCCGCAGGTTGCGGCCGGTCGGACTGGACGCCGGGGTGGCCAGCAGGACGGCCGCTCCGTCCCAGAGGTAGGACAGCGGAACGAGCCGGGGCACTCCCCCGGTGCCGTCGGCGGTGGACACCCAGGTGTCGACGTCGTTCTCCAGCCGGGCGAGCGTGTCCTTCTTGCGCTGCTCAAGGGTGCGGACGGGCGGGTTCATCTGCGGACGGCCTCCTGGTCGACGGCGTACGTACGGTGTTCGTACGGCATGCGGGCGGCGCGCCCTCCTCGGCGGCGGGCGGACGCTCCCCTGGTATGACGGCGGAGCGGCCCCCGATGTGACAGGCCGGGGCCCCCGCGTCACGGATTTCCGGTCCCTCCGCTCAGCCGCCCCCGTTCCCGGGTCCCGCCGCGCGGGTGGCCGCCCCGATCTCGGCGAGCCGGGCCGCGGCGGCGCTCAGCAACAGGTCGAGCGCCGTCGGATAGGAACTGTGCTGCATGTCGAGCACGAGATGGCGGGCCGTCGCCGCGATGTTCGGATGGCTGTCGGCGGGCAGCCGGGCGTACGTCGCCCGCCACACGCCGGCCTCGGCGTCCCGCGCCGCAGCGGGCAGGGCGACGCTCGCGGCGTCCAGGGCCGCGAACGCGAGCGCCTGGTCGACGAAGGCGTGGTAGATCCGCACGGCCTCGGGGTCGGGGAATCCGGCCCCCCGGAGCACGCCGAGGATCCTCTCCACCGCCTCGATCTCGTGGACCCGCCCGGTCACCCGGTACGAGCTGAGCACGGCGGCCTGCGGGTGGGCGAGTGACCCGGTGTGCATGCGCAGGCCGAGCTCCCTGAGGTCGGCCCGCCAGTCCCCCGTGGGGTGCCAGTCGTGCAGCGTCCGTCCGATGAGCTCGTCGGCGATGGCGAGCAGCAGGTCGTCCGTGTCGCGGAAGTACCGGTACAGGGCGCTGGGGTCGGCGCCGAGGGCGAGGCCGAGGCGGCGGACGGTGAGGGCGTCGGCGCCGTGCTCCTTGAGCAGGCGCAGGGCGGTCTCGACGATCAGCTCCTCGGAGAGGACGACACCGGTCTTGGTCGGGCGCCGTCGCCGCCGGGCGGCGGGCGGGACGACGCGGTCGTGCGCGGACGTCATGGGGTCTCCCTCCGGTGCGGTGCCCGGTCTCCCGGGTGCGGTGGCCGGTCTGGCGGGTGCGGTGCCCCGTCTCCCGGGTGCGGTCCTGGTCCGGTGCGGGCACCTTATGTCAACGGCGTTGACCTGTTAAGGCCCCGGGCAGTTTCATTTCCGGTCATCGGGCCGGAATCAGGCCCCGGGTGCGATCGGAGCAGGCCATGACGCAGAAGTCGTACGGTGTGGATCCCCCGTCCCTGCGCAAGACGCTGGGCGTGCTGGACGGCGTCGCCATCGCCGCCTCCAGCACGGCGGCGACGACCAGCATCGGGATCGGCCTCGGAGTGACGGCGGGGGTGGTCGGGCTGCATCTGCCGGCGATCATGCTGCTGGCCTTCGTGCCGATCCTCGGGATCGCGGGGGCGTTCTCCCGGCTGAACAAGGTCGAGCCCAACGCGGGCAACGGATATGTGTGGGTGGGCCGTTCGCTCAGCCCCTGGCTGGGGTTCCTGGTCGGCTGGGTGAGCATCGTGGCCACGGTGGCGTTCCTCGCGTACACCACGGCGGTGACCGGTTCGGCGATGATCCAGCTCGCCGGGCAGGCGGGCCTGCACGAGATCTCGGGGCTGACGCTCGATCCGGGCTCGACCGCCCAGACGACGGCGGTGGGCGTCCTGGTCCTGGTCGCCGTCACCTTCACCGCGGTGACCGGCGTGAGGACGGCGGCGCGGCTCCAGGCCGGGCTGCTGGTCTTCGAGTACGTCGTCCTGCTGGGCTTCTGCGGCTACGGCATCGTGACCGGCCCGCACCCCTTCAGCCTCAGCTGGTTCGACCCGTTCCAGATCCCCTCGGCGACGGCACTGGCCCAGGGGCTGCTGCTGTCGGTGTTCTGCTACTGGGGCTTCGAGGCGGCCTTCACCGTGAACGAGGAGGTGCGCGACCCGCGTGACGCCTCACGGGCCGGGACCATCACCCTGGTGACCATGCTGGGGCTGTTCCTGCTCGGTTCGGTGGCCTTCCAGCGGGTGCTCTCGGAGAACGAGCTGGCCGGGCACGGCGCCGAGGGTCTCGCCTTCCTCGGGAACCGGCTCGCCGACCAGCCGCTGGCCGCGCTGCCCCTGGTGGCGCTGATGTTCTCGGCCGTCGCCTCGCTCCAGGCCGGGGTGATCCCGACGGCGCGCGGGATGTTCGCGATGAGCCGGGACCGTACGCTCGGGCCCGTGTGGTCCAAGGTCAGCGCCCGGTACGGCACTCCGGCGGCGGGCACGCTGCTCATCGGCGCGATGGCGGTGGTGGTGGCGACGCTCTCGCTGGTGATCCCCCGGCTCGCCGACATGATCATGGCGACGGTCAACGCCGTCGGGATCGTCGTGGCCCTGTCGTACGCGCTCATCGCGCTGGCGGCGGCCGCCCGGTTCCGCGGACTGCTGCGGGAGAACCTGTGGGACGGGATACGGGCGGTCGTCCTGCCCGCGCTGAGCGCCGTGGCGCTGCTCGGCCTCGGCGGCTACCTCGCCTGGTCCTTCTACGACTCGGCCGACCACTTCGAGATCAGCGCGGACAACGGCTGGTTCCTGCTGCTGACCCCGACCCTGATGGTGGTCTCGGGCTTCGTGGCCGGGGCCTGGGCCAAGTGGGGCCGCAAGTCGGCGTACTTCACCACCGGGCGGGGCACGGACGCGGACGCGCCCGAACTCCTGGTCACCTCCGGCTGAGCGCCGCCCCCCGACAAGGAAACGGAACCATGCACGCTGACCTTCTCTTCACCGGCGGCCCGGTGTTCACCCCCGAGGGCCGCACCGCGACCGCGGTGGCCGTCACCGGCGACCGGATCACCGCCGTGGGCGACGCCGAGGTCCACGACCTGGCGGGCCCGCGCACCGAGGTCGTCGACCTGGCCGGGCGGCTGCTGCTGCCCGGGTTCCAGGACGCGCACGTCCACCCGCTCCCGGCGGGCCTGGAGCTCTCCCGGTGCGACCTGACCGGCGCGCGGACCGCCGAGGACACCCTGGCCGCCGTCCGCGCGTACGCGGAGGCCCACCCCGAGCAGGAGTGGATCACGGGCGGCGGCTGGTCCATGGAGGCCTTCTCGGGCGGTACGCCGACCAAGGAGCTCCTGGACGCCGTCGTACCGGACCGCCCGGTCTATCTGCCCAACCGGGACCATCACGGCGCCTGGGTCAACAGCCGCGCCCTCGAACTCGCCGGCGTCGCCCGGGACACGCCCGACCCCGCCGACGGGCGCTTCGAGCGGGACGCCTCGGGCGAGCCCACGGGCATGCTCCAGGAAGGGGCCATGCAGTCGGTCGGGCGGCTCGCTCCCCCGGCCACGTCGGCCGACCGGCTCGCCGCGCTGCTGCGCGCCCAGCGGCATCTGCACGCCCTGGGAATCACCGCCTGGCAGGACGCGATCGTCGGCACCTTCGTCGGGATGGACGATCCGTCCGAGGCGTACATGACGGCGGCCCGCGACGGTTCGCTGACCGCACGGGTGGTCGGTGCCCTGTGGTGGGACCGCGCCCGGGGCGCCGAGCAGATCCCCGAACTCGT
Organism: Streptomyces sp. NPDC127038; assembly: GCF_042725875.1. Lineage (NCBI taxonomy): Bacteria > Bacillati > Actinomycetota > Actinomycetes > Kitasatosporales > Streptomycetaceae > Streptomyces > Streptomyces sp. NPDC127038. The sequence continues at coordinate 84,356 of NZ_JBHXDQ010000004.1, forward strand.
CGAGCGGCGGGCCGCGTTGACGCACGGGAGGTTCCGGGCGACCAGCGTGAAGATGATGCTGGACGGGGTCGCCGAGAACGGCACCGCCTCGCTGCTCGACCCCTATCTCGACAAGTGCGGCTGCGCCACGTCGAACCGGGGCAAGAGCTTCATCGATCCGGCCCATCTGCCCTCGTACGTGAGCGAGTTGGATGCGCTCGGTTTCCAGTGCCACTTCCACGCGCTGGGCGACGGCGCCGTACGGCACGCCCTGGACGCCGTGGAGGCGGCGCGCAAGGCGAACGGGCCGAGCGACACCCGGCCGCATCTGGCGCATCTCCAGGTCGTGCACCCCGACGACGTCCCGCGGTTCGCGGCGCTCGGCGCCACGGCGAACATCCAGCCGCTGTGGGCCGCCCACGAACCGCAGATGGACGAGCTGACCATCCCGTTCCTCGGGCCCGAACGCGCCTCCTGGCAGTACCCGTTCGGGTCGCTGCTGAACTCCGGAGCACGGCTGGCGGCGGGCAGCGACTGGCCGGTCAGCAGTCCCGACCCGCTCCAGGGCATCCATGTCGCGGTCAACCGGGTGAGCCCGGACGAGCCGGGCCCGGTGTTCCTGCCGGCCGAACGCCTCGGTCTGACCGCCGCGTTGACGGCGTACACCGCGGGAACGGCGTACGTGAACCACCTCGATGACACCGGGAGCGTGCGGGCCGGCGCCCTCGCGGACCTCGTCGTCCTGGACCGCGACCCCTTCGCGGGCCCGCCGGAGGCGATCAAGGAGACCGGGGTCGCCCTCACCTATGTCGGAGGGGAGCGCGTGTACGCGGCCCCGGACGCCTGAGCGCCGCCGCCCGTCACTTCTTGGACAGTCGTCCAGCTATAGTGGACACCTGTCCAAGAGGTGACGAGGCGTATCGGAGTCCGGTGACGATGGAGACGGCCGCGAACGTGCTGGTGGGCCTGGTGGCCCTGTTGCACGTGTACATCCTGGTGCTGGAGATGTTCCTGTGGCAGAAGAAGCCCGGGCGCGGACTGCACGGACTCGGCGCGGAGATGGCGCGCGAGACCGCTCCGCTCGCCGCGAACCAGGGGCTCTACAACGGGTTCCTGGCCGCGGGCCTGGTGTGGGGGCTGATCGCGTCCGACCCGACCGGCCACGACGCGCAGGTCTTCTTCCTGTGCTGTGTCGTGGTCGCGGGGGTGTACGGATCCGTCACCGCGAACCGCCGCATCCTCTTCGCCCAGGCGCTTCCGGGGGCGGTCGCCCTCGCCGCCGTCCTGCTCGCCGGATGACCCCCGGCACCCGGCCGGCGGCAGCCGACGACCCGCGCGCCGCCCGGACCCGCGCGAAGCTGCGGCAGGCGCTGCTCGCGGAATGCGCCGAGCACCCGCTGGAGGAGACCGGCGTCGCCGCGCTGGTGCGGCGGGCCGGCGTCGGCCGGGCGACCTTCTATCTGCACTACGCCGACCTGGAGGCGCTGGCGGTCGACGCCTGCGCCGATGTCGTACGGGAGGCCGTGGAGGCGCTGCACGCCTGGCGCGGCCGGCCCGACCCGGTGTCCGCGCCCCCCGCCCTGCGGGCCTTCTTCACCGGACTCGCCCCGCACGCCGGTCTCTACCGCGCGCTGCTGAGCCCGGGCGGCGGCGGACCGCTCGGCCTGGTGCTGCACCGCGACCTGCGGGCCCGCAGCCTGGCCGAGCGCACGCTCGCCGGGGCACCGGACGCGCCGCTCGTCGCCTCCGCCGTGGCCGCAACCTTCGCGGGCGTCCTCGCGGACTGGCTGCACGGCCTGCTGGAGGGCACCCCGGACACCGTCGCGGACGAGGTCTGGCAGCTGCTCGTGGCCCTGCACATGAGCAGGTGACGCGCAGGACGGGACGGCGGCCCCGCCCGTGGCTCACCGGCAGCCGAAGGGCGAGGTCGTCGACGGCCACGCCTCCACCCCGTCGGAGGTCCTGACGTACGCCGTGGCCCTGTCCGGCGTCAGCCAGAGCCGCCGGTCGCCGTAGCGGTAGCCGGTGTCCCGCGCGTCGGCGGGCATGCGGACGTGCGCCTCGTAGGCGCCGGTGAGGGCCCCGGCCGGGAGGACCCCGCGCGGATCGCGCGCGTACTGACGGCCGTACCGGCCCAGGTCGAGGAAGTGCGCGCTCTGCCAGTCGCAGTGCTCGGGACCGGCCGAGCTGGACACGACGGTGGTGGGGACGCGGCGGCCGTCCCGGTCCGTCCAGATCTCGTATCCGTGCGCCTTCGTCCAGCTCGCCGGGAACTCGGAGGGGTCGCAGGACGCGCTGGTCTCGGGGCCCCAGCCCGGGCGCCGCGGCTGGTCCTTCGCGACGACGACGGCGACCTTGGTCCTGCCTCCGACGTCGTACGAGAACAGGACGCGGTCCCCCTCGACCCGCTCGACCCGGTAGCCCCGATCCGGGAGTTCGGGCTGGTAGATGGCGAAGTACGCCTTCAGCCCGCCCTCGGGCGTCGACCCGCCGTCCCCCTTGCTCCAGGCGTCGCCCGCGTCACCCGCCCGGATCGCCCCGTCGCACTCCAGGGCCCGGCCCGCCGCCCCCGCACTCTGCTCCGCGTCCCCGTCGCCCTCCGCGGTGTACGGAAGGTCCAGCGGACCGGTGTACGGGGCGGCCGGGACGGTGCCGGTCACCACCACCCCTTCGTGCGCGTCCCCGCCGCACCCCGCCGCCGCGAACCCCGCCAGCGCCACCACCGCGGCCACGATCCCGCTGCGCGTCCCCACCACAGTTCCTCCACCCGTCGCTCGTGCTCCTACGACGCCGGGACGCGGAGGTTCGTTCGACGGGCCCGGGGTCAGTGGGTGGTCTGGAAGGTCCGGCGGTAGGTCTGGGGCGAGACGCCGATCGTGGCCTGGAGGTGCTGGCGCAGCGAGGCGCCCGTGGCGAAGCCGACCTCGCCCGCGATCCGGTCCACGGGCAGATCGCTGGCCTCCAGCAGGTGGCGGGCGCGGGCGACCCGCTGCTGGATGAGCCAGCGGCCGGGGCTCTGGCCCACCTCGTCGTTGAAGCGGCGGGCGAAGGTGCGCAGGCTCATCCCGGCGTGGGCGGCGAGATCGCTCAGGGTCAGCGGGTCACCGAGGCGGGCCAGCGCCCAGTCGCGGGTAGCGGCGGTGCTCGCCGTGGAGGGTTCCGGGACGGGCTGCTCGATGAACTGGGCCTGTCCGCCCTCGCGCAGCGGCGGCACGACACAGCGGCGGGCCACCTTGTTGGCCAGCTCGCTGCCGTGGTCGCGGCGGATGATGTGCAGGCAGATGTCGATGCCGGAGGCGGCTCCGGCCGAGGTCAGGATGTCGCCGTCGTCGACGAAGAGGACGTCCGGGTCCAGGTCGACCAGCGGGAACATGCGCCGGAAGGCGTCGGTCACGTGCCAGTGGGTGGTGGCCCGGCGGCCGTCGAGGAGTCCGGCGGCGGCCAGGACGAACGCGCCCGTGCAGATGGACACGACCCGGGTGCCAGGACGGATCAGCGCGAGGGCGGCGGACACCTCCTCGGTCAGGGCCGAGGCGATCCGGGCCGGGCTGACGGCCGCGATCACCACCGTGTCCGCGGTGCCCAGCACCTCGGGGCCGTGGTCGACGGTGACGGAGAAGTCGGCGTCGGTGCGGACCGGGCCTCCGTCGACCGTGCAGGTCAGGACCTCGTAGCGGCCGTCCGCCGCGCCGAGGATCCGGCTGGGCATGCCCAGCTCGAAGGGGTAGACGCCGTCGAGCGCCAGCACCACGACCCGCTCCGCACGCCGTTCCATCCGCCGCTCCCGTTCCCGTGTCCGCCGCCACCGTATGGCACGATCTTATCGAAGGTTGGCAATCATGCCATTTCCTGTCGGGGTGCCGGGCGGCAGGCTGGTTCACCATGAGCACTGAGAACACCATGCGAGCCATCAGCCAGACCGTCCTCGGCGGTCCCGACGTCCTTGAGGAAGTGACCCTGGAACGGCCCTCGGCCCGGCCCAACGAGATCCTGGTCCGGGTACGGGCCGCGGGCGTCAACCCGACCGACTGGAAGCACCGCGCGACCGGGGGGTTCCTCGGCGAGCCGCCCTTCGTCCTCGGCTGGGACGTCTCCGGAGTGGTCGAGGAGACCGGGATCGGCGTCGCCCACTTCCGGCCCGGGGACGAGGTCTTCGGCATGCTGTCCTACCCGTTCGGCCACGGCTCGCACGCCGAGTACGTGACCGCTCCGGCCCGCGCCTTCACCCACAAGCCGGCGGCGATCGACCACGTCCAGGCCGCCGCCCTCCCCCTGGTCTCCCTGACCGCCTGGCAGGCGCTGACCGAGCGGGCCGGCGTCCGGCCCGGGCAGCGCGTGCTGATCCACGCGGCCGCCGGCGGGGTCGGCCACGTGGCCGTCCAGATCGCCAAGTCGCTCGGCGCGTACGTGATCGGCACCGCGAGCGCGGGCAAGCACGACTTCCTGCGCTCCATCGGCGTGGACGAGGCGGTCGACTACACCGCCGTCGACTTCGCCGAGACCGTACGGGACGTCGATGTCGTCCTGGACACGATCGGCGGTGAGACCGGACTGCGCTCGCTGCGCGTGCTGCGGCCCGGAGGCGTGGTCGTCTCGATCCTGCCCGTGGGGTCCGACGACTTCTACGAGGAGGCCGAACGGCTCGGGGTGCGGGCGGTGCGGATGCTCGTCGACGCGGACCGGACGGGCATGGAGGCGGTCGCGGACCTGGTCGAGAAGGGCGCGCTGCGCGCCACGGTCGCCGAGACCTTCCCGCTGGCCGACGCCGCGAAGGCGCACGCCCTGGGCGACACGGGCCGCACCACGGGGAAGCTCGTCCTGGTGGTCGACTGACGAGAACGGGCCGCGCCACGGGGAAGTCCGTCCCGGTGGCCGGCTCACGACACGCGACCGCGCGGCGGGGCACAGACGTCCAACTCGCCGCGCACAGCGCAGACATATGTCAATCGAACATGCTGGAATTCACCTCGGCGAGGGTAACTTGCAGAGCAGAAAACGGTTCTGCTCCCGTGTCGCCCGGAGCGGGCCGACAGCCGGCTGGAGGTGATGTCCGCGTGACGAGCGACTCCGCACCGTGCACGAGGCATCTGCGGATCCACCACGACCGCGGTCACGCGGTCCTGGAACTGCACGGGGAGATCGACCTGCTCGCCACGACGGAGCTCACCCCGCTCCTGGACGCGGTGACGTCGGACCCCGCACCGCGGGTCGTGATCGACCTGCGGTGCGTCGAGTTCTTCGACTGTTCGGGCCTGCGACTGCTGTACCGGGCCAGACGGCGCGTCGAGGAGCGGGGCGGCCGGCTGCACCTGGTCTGCACCCATCCGCTGACCCTGCGCATGTTCCGGCTGACGGGTCTGTCACGGATCCTGCCGCCCTCGGCCTCCGTGGAGGAGGCGCTGAGCCGCCCGAAAGCGGTCTCGGACCTGACCTGAGCGCCCCGGACCCCGCCGGCTACTGGCTCCGGGGCGCGTCGAACAGGGCGCTGACGGACTCACCGTTGTGAATCCGCCGTACCGCCTCGGCGAGTGCCGGGGCGATGGACAGGACGCTCAGCTTCTCGGTGTACTCCTCGACCGGGACCGGCACGGTGTTGGTGCACACGATCTCCAGTACGTCGGGCTGTTCGCTGAGCCGCTTGAGCGCGCCCGCCGCGAACAGACCGTGCGTGCAGGCCACCCTGATCGACCTCGGGCCCAACTCGCGCAGCCGGTCCAGGAGTTCGAGGACCGTACTGCCCTTGGCTATCTCGTCGTCGAGCACGATGACATCGCGCCCGGTGATCTCGCCTATGACCGAGTTGATGCTCACCCGGTCGTCGGCGAACCGCTGCTTGGCGCCCGCGGCCACCTGGGCGCCGATGAGCCGTGCGAACGCGGCGGCCTCCTTGGCGTTGCCGAGGTCGGGCGAGACCACCGTCGTACGGGAGAGGTCGTTGGTCCTGAAGTGCGCGGCGAGCTCCCGCAGGGCGTGCAGATGGTCGACCGGCACCGAGAAGAACCCGTGCACCTGCGGGGAGTGCAGCGTCATCGCCAGGACACGGCTCGCCCCGGCCGCCACGAGCAGGTCCGCCACGAGCCGGCCGCCCAGGGAGATCCGCGGCATGTCCTTCTTGTCCGAACGGGCGTACGAATAGTGCGGCATGACCACGGTGATGCGTCCGGCGGAGGCACCGCGCGCCGCGTCGCACATCATCAGCAGTTCGACCAGGTGTTCCTGCACCGGAGTGACGAGGGGCTGCACCAGGAAGACATCGCGTTCGCGGCAGTTGGCCTGGAGCTGGACCTCCAGGCAGTCGTTGGCGAACCGGCTGACCCGGGTCGGGCTGAGGGGCACACCGAGGTGCGCGCAGAGCTCGGCCGCGAGCTCTGGATGGGCACTACCGCTGAACACGGCGATGTCACGCACGTCCGCTCCTCGCATGGTCGAACCGGATCGCGTAGCCGGGCCCAAGATCGGCCCGGAGCCCGCACCTCATGCTACTGGGCGTCTTTCAGGCCTTCGACCGGGGACTTTCCGGTTGCGGATCCGCCCGGCGGGTGCGGGGCGTGCCCGGCGGCCTGCCAAGGGACTTGGAGGGTAGACGGACGTCGAAAGGAGGAACGCCGACATGACGACGTCCATCAAGCGCATGCCCGGCTGGGCGAAGGCCGTCTCCGCCCTCGTGCTGGTCCTCGTGGTGCTCTTCGCCGGGCTGCGGCTGGCCGTTCTGCCGGGGCTGCGCGATGTGTTCGGCACGGAGAGCCACGACAATTCGGGGCCCGCGCTGCTCAAGTCCATCCAGGACATGAGCCGTTACGAAGCGGCCTCGGGCAACTTCCAGGTGGTCGTGGACCTGGAGAAGGACGCGAAGTACCTGCCCGACGCGATCCGCGGCACCCGCACGCTGTACGTGGGAGCCGGCACCGTCGACGCCTATGTCGATCTCGGGCGCATCGGCGGGAAGGACGTGACGGTCAACAGTGACCGTACGTCGGCCACGCTCCGGCTGCCGCACGCGGCCCTGGGCAAACCCGCCCTCGACCCCGACCACTCCTACGCCGTCTCGAAGCAGCGGGGGCTCCTCGACCGGCTCGGGGACCTGTTCTCGGACAACCCGAACGACGAGCGGGCGGTGCAGCGGCTCGCGGCCCAGCACATCGGCAAGGCCGCACAGGACAGCCGCCTCACCGCGCGGGCCGAGACGAACACCACCGCCATGCTCGAAGGCCTGCTGCGCTCCCTCGGCTTCACCGACGTGACGGTCACCTACGGCACCTGAACCCCCAGGAGGCCATCCATCGGCGCCGGGACCGGGCCGGACCCCCGTCCCGGCGCCTGCGGCGGTCCCGGGCGGCGCTCCGGATGACAGCCCCTGCCGGGCAGGCAGACGATGGAGGCAGGCAAGGGAAGGGAGCCGTCATGCTGGAGATCAAGACGGTGGACAAGCCCGACGAGCGACGCGACTTCCCGCGCGGCCACCTGGAATCGGTCCATATGACCGGGCTCGACTTCGCCGTGGGCACCTTCGAACCGGGCTGGCGCTGGTCGGAGTCGGTCGGCCCGATCGCAGGAACCAAGACGTGCGAGATCCACCACAACGGATACGTGGTTCAGGGACGGATGCACCTGGTCATGGACGACGGCGGCGAGGGCGAGGTGGGACCGGGCGACGTCTACGTGTGCCCGCCCGGACACGACGCCTGGGTCGTGGGCGACGAACAGGTCATCGTGTACGACTTCGCCGGGGCCATGGCCACGGACTACGCGAAGGCGAAGGACGCCTAGGCCCACCCCGGTGTCCGCCGAACCACCCCGGCCCCCGCCGAACCCCGGTTCGGCGGGGGCTGTCGCAAAGGGAACCCCTCGCCGCGAACCACCGGCATCCTCGGCCCGGTCGGGGGTAAGCGGGCTCCACCAGAGAGCAGTTGAAAAGGGGAGGGTCTCATGGTCCGCACCGCGTTGCGCGCTCGGACAGCGAAGGCCGGCCGGGGCAAACCGGCACCGAAGGCGGGTTCGGACCGAGGCAAGGGCGCGGCGAAGGCCGGGCAGGAGAAGCCGGGGAAGTCGCGGTCGTTCTTCGGCCGCGGGAAGCCGGCACCGAAGGCCGGGCGGGACAACGGGCGGGACAAGGGGGCCACGGAGAACAGGAGGCGGTCGTTCCTCGGCCGCCGGACCCCGAAACGGACCCCCGCACCCGCACCCGCGCCGGAGACCCGCGCGCTGCCCCTGCCCTTCCGGCTCCTGGCCATGCTGGTCGCGTTCGCGGCCATGGTGGCGTTCGCCGTCGTACTGGCCCGGCTCACCCTGGAGCCCTCACCGGCGTCCACGGCGCTGATCCACAACAACCTCCACCCCGGGGCCTCGCTGAAGGCCTATCTCGACCAGCCGGAGCTGCGTGACGCCGTCAAGCAGATCGGCGGGAACATCGTGCTCGGGGTGCCCTTCGGCGTACTGCTGCCGGTCGTGTTCCCGCGCACCCGCGGCATCCTGCGCGTCCTCGCGCTCACCGCCGCGGTCATGCTCCTGGTCGAACTCGTCCAGGGCGCGCTCATCACCGGACGCTCCTTCGACATCGACGACGTCATCCTCAACACGTCCGGGGCGCTGGTGGGTTACCTCCTGCTGGGCCGCCGGCTGGGCCGGGCGGTGCACCCCAGGAAGCGGCTGCGCGCCTGAGGGCCGGGGTCAGTGCGGATGCCAGGTGAGCTTGTCGCCGCCCACCCAGCGGACCAGGTCGGGGTCGTCCAGATCGTCCACCGTGATGCCGTACGCGGCCGCGTACTCCAGGACGTCCGTGATCGCCTTCGCCTCTCCCACCATCTCGCCGTCGATCTCCATGATCCGGAACGGGGGCGTGCCCGGCTGCACCCCGAGCACCATGATCCGTGGGTGGGAGATGTGAGGGCTCGCGCTTTCGGTCATGACTAGAGCGTAAGGCGATTCCCGCCGTTCCCGCTGGTCAGCGGTGGCACCCCGGTGATGGTCCGGCGGTGCCGCCCGGCCGGGACGCGGTGCCGGGGAGGCGGGCGTTCGCCCGGCCGGGTGAACCGGCGGCCCCGGCGGGCGGGCACGGGCCACCCGCCCCTCGGCCCCGCGGCCGCCCGCCCCTGGGACCCTGTGCCACCTCTCCGCGGACCCGGTGGAGTCGCGCCGCGCACCCCGCCGTGCGGCCGGACGGCGGTTGGGCAACGCTGGGAGGGCGTGCGCCCGCCGGCGCGACCGCAGGGAGGAGTGCCGATGGACCCCGTCGAGGCCCTGGACCGGATCGCGTTCCTGCTGGAGCGGAGTCTTGCGCCCACCTATCGCGTACGGGCGTTCCGGACCGCGCAGACCCTGCTGGCCGGGCTGCCCCCCGACGAGGTCCGCGAGCGCGCCGGGAACGGCACGCTGGAGTCGCTCAAGGGGATCGGGCCCAAGACCGCGCAGGTGGTGCGGGAGGCACTGGCCGGCGAGGTGCCCGCCTACCTGGAGAAGGTCGAGCGCGAGGCCGCGGGGCCGCTCGCCGAGGGCGGCCAGGGACTGCGGGAGCTGCTGCGCGGGGACTGCCATCTGCACTCCGACTGGTCGGACGGCGGCAGCCCGATCGAGGAGATGGGGCGCACGGCGGCACGACTCGGCCACGAGTGGGCGGTGCTCACCGACCACTCGCCCCGGCTGACCGTGGCGAACGGCCTGTCGCCCGAGCGGCTGCGCGAGCAACTCGCGGTCGTCGCCGCGCTCAACGAACGCTGGGCCCCCTTCCGGCTGCTCACCGGCATCGAGTGCGACATCCTCGACGACGGATCGCTCGACCAGGAGCCGGAGCTGCTGGAACAGCTGGACGTGGTGGTCGTGTCCGTGCACTCCAAGCTCCGGATGGAGTCGCGGCCGATGACCCGCCGGATGATCGCCGCCGTGCGCAATCCGCACGCCGACATCCTCGGCCACTGCACCGGCCGGCTGATCTCGGGCCGCAGCCGGCCCGAGTCCGCGTTCGACGCCGACGCCGTCTTCGCGGCCTGCGCGGAGTCCGGCACGGCCGTCGAGATCAACAGCCGCCCGGAGCGCCTGGATCCGCCCCGCCGGCTGCTGCGCCGGGCGGTCGACGCGGGTGTCCTGTTCTCCCTCGACACGGACGCGCACGCGCCGGGACAGCTCGACTGGCAGATCCACGGGTGCGCCCGGGCCGAGGAGTGCGGGGTGCCGCCCGAGCGCATCGTCACCACCTGGCCCCTTGAGCGGCTGCTGACCTGGACCAGGACCCGGGAGACACCGTGACGCACGTCACCGCCGGAGGCCCCGTTCCCGGGAACACCTCCAGATAGTTACCCGTTGAACAAATCGTGGGTGCGGGGCGAGATCACCGCCGGCGCCCGCCACAGAACGGCCCCGACCGAGATTCCCCCGTCCGGTCGGGGCCTTTCCCTTGCCCCGGCCCGGGCCGGATCAGCCCTTTCCGGCCCGGCCGTTCGCGGCGGCGGCCGTGTCCGCTTGACCTGGAGTCCGCTCCAGTTCGTAGCGTGCGGGGCATGAGCACTGCACAGCACAAGATCGATTCGGGGTTCGGCGCCCGGAGCACCGCGGACGAGGTCCTGCGGGGCATCGACCTCTCCGGGAAACTCGCGATCGTCACCGGCGGCTACTCGGGACTCGGCCTGGAGACGACCCGGGCGCTGACCCGGGCGGGCGCCCACGTCGTGGTCCCCGCGCGGCGCCCGGCGGCCGCCCGCGAGGCGCTGGCGGACATCGAGGGGGCCGAGACCGACGAACTCGACCTCGGCGACCTGGACAGCGTGCGCGGCTTCGCCGAGCGGTTCCTCGCCTCGGGCCGGGTCGTCGACATCGTGATCGACAGCGCCGGCATCATGGCCTGCCCGGAGACCCGGGTCGGCCCCGGCTGGGAGGCCCAGTTCGCGACCAACCACCTCGGCCACTTCGCGCTGGTCAACCGGCTCTGGCCGGCGATCGCGCCCGGCGGCGCGCGAGTCGTCTCGGTCTCCAGCGCGGGCCACCACAACTCCGGCATCCGCTGGGACGACCCGCACTGGCGGACCGGCTACGACAAGTGGGAGGCCTACGGCCAGGCCAAGACGGCGAACGTGCTGTTCGCCGTGGAACTCGACCGCCGCGGAAGGGACTTCGGCGTACGGGCGTTCTCGCTGCACCCCGGCGGCATCCTCACCCCGCTCCAGCGGCACCTGCCCCGGGCGGAGATGGTCGAGCGCGGCTGGATCGACGAGGACGGCAAGCCGCTGAACCCGGAGGGCTTCAAGACCCCCGAACAGGGCGCGGCCACCCAGGTGTGGGCCGCGACCTCGCCACGGCTGGACGGCCTCGGCGGGGTGTACTGCGAGGACTGCGACATCGCCGAGCCCGCCCCGGCGGACGGCGGCAGGACCGGGGTGCGCGACTACGCCACCGATCCCGAACAGGCTTCCCGGCTCTGGGAGTTGTCGGCGGAGCTGACCGGGGTGAACGCCTTCGGGTGAACCGCGCGGACGCCGGCACGGGGTCGATCGCCCCGGAGGCCGTGCCCGCGGGCGGGACCCTGCTCAGTGCGGTGCCCGTTCCTCCAGTGCCGTGCGCCAGGCCGGGGACGGGCCCGCCGGCGCGGGTTCCGCCCGCCGGCCGCCGCGGGCGAAGAAGTCGGCCAGCGGCAGGATCGCGGCGCCGACGGTGACCGCGTCGGGGCCGAGGCGGCCGAGGTCCACGGTGACGTGCTGGGCCGGGTAGCGCAGGGCGTACGAGGAGGCGTACCGGCGGACGGCGGGCAGGAAGCGGGAGCCGAGCTGGAGTCCGGCCCAGCCGCCGATGAGGATGCGTTCGGGCTGGAACAGGTTGATCAGGTCGGAGAGGCCCGCGCCCAGGTACTCCGCGGTCTCCTCCAGGACGGCGAGCGCGACCGGGTCGGGCTCGGTGCCCTCGGGCGGGTAGGCGGCGGCGAGCATCGCGGTGAGCGCGGTCTCCTCGTCGGTGCCCTCCGGGGGCCGCCCGCCCTCCTCGCGCCAGCGGTCGAGCAGCGCCTCGGCTCCCGCGTAAGCCTCCAGACAGCCGAGTGCCCCGCAGCGGCAGCGGCGGCCCCTGACCCGGACGGTCAGGTGCCCCCATTCGACGGAGCGGCCGTTCTCGACGTCCTCGGTGACCAGGCAGGCGCCGACGCCGGAACCGAAGAGCACGACCACCGCGTTGCGGGCGCCGCGTCCGGCGCCGAACCACATCTCGGCCTGGCCGAGGGTGCGGGCGCCGTTGTCCGCGAAGTACGGGACGGTGTCGGGGAGTTCGCAGGCGGAGCGGAGCAGGGACTCCAGCGGGACGGCGTCCCAGCCGATGGTCTGGCCGTGCACGACCGCACCCTGCTCCGGGGTGCGGGCGACGATGCCGGGCACTCCTATGCCGACGCCGAGGAGCTGTGAGGGGGCGATGTCCGCCTCGGCCAGGACCTCGGCGATGCCGTCGCGGATATGACCGACGATGACGTCGACGTCGTACTCCTGGCGCCGCAGCGGCCGGTCGGTCTCGTACCCGGGGTGCTCCAACGGACGCTCGACGCGGGCGAGTTCGGTGAGGGTCAGGTCGAACAGCTCGATGCGGACGCGGGTTTCGCCGACATCGACGCCGATCATGTGGCCGCTGCCGGGCACGACGCGCAGCAGGGTGCGGGGGCGGCCGCCGTCGGAGTCGACGCTTCCGGCCTCCTCCACGAGGCCGTCGGCGACGAGTTCGGCGACCACGTTGCTGATGGATCCGGAACTCAGACCGGTCGCGGGACCGAGTTCGTAGCGGCTCAACGGCCCGTCGAAATACAACCGTTGTAGTACGGCGGTCCGGTTGCCCCGCCGCAGGTCACGCACTGTCCGACCGTTCCGACCCGCCATGTGATGTCCCTTCCGACCTGCCCGACCTGCAAGATACCCCTGTGCGATCCCTTGACGCGACTTTCTTCCGGGTCTTAACTCACGTCCTAAATTAAGCCATGAGGGTCGTTCGGGAAGTGAACACGGACGCCGTCATCGCTCCCTCCGGGAAAGGGACAGAAGCAGCCATGCGCAGAATCCGAGCCGCGGCCGCCGGTGCGGTCACCATCACCCTGCTGACCGCCGCGACCGCCTGTGGTGGCGGCTCGTCGAGCGACGGGTCCAACGCCTCGCCGAAGACGCTCACGTACTGGGCCTCCAACCAGGGCGCCAGCATCGAGATCGACAAGCAGACGCTCGCCCCCGAGCTGGCCAAGTTCGAGAAGCAGACCGGCATCAAGGTGAAGCTGGAGGTCGTGCCCTGGACCGACCTGCTGAACCGGATCCTCACCGCCACGACCTCGGGTCAGGGCCCCGACGTCCTCAACATCGGCAACAGCTGGAGCGCCTCGCTCCAGGCCACCGGAGCGCTGCTGCCCTGGGACGCCAAGAACTTCGCCAAGATCGGCGGCAAGGACCGCTTCGTCGAGTCGGTACTCGGCTCCACCGGCGCCGAGGGCAAGGACCCCGCCGCGGTGCCGCTGTACTCGATGTCGTACGCGCTCTACTACAACAAGAAGATGTTCGCCGACGCCGGGATCGCGAACCCGCCGGCCACCTGGGACGAGCTGGTCGCCGACGGCAAGAAGCTCTCCAAGGGCGGTCACTGGGGCCTCGGCGCGGAGGGCTCCAACCCCTCGGAGAACATCCACCACGCCTTCGTCTTCGCCAAGCAGCACGGCGCCGACTTCTTCACCGCCGACGGCCAGGCCGACTTCACCAGCGACGGGGTCGTCGCCGCGGTCAAGCAGTACGTCGACCTGATGGCGAAGGACAAGATCATCGCCCCGGGCAACGCCGAGTACGCCCAGAACCAGTCGGTGAGCGACTTCGCCAAGGGCAAGAACGCCATGCTGCTGTGGCAGTCCGCGGCCGCCAACCTCAAGAGCCAGGGCATGGCCGACGACGCGTACGGCATCGCCCCGGTGCCCGTGCAGTCCGGCACGCCGGGCCAGGGCGCGAACGTCAACTCGATGGTCGCCGGCATCAACGTCGCGGTGTTCAAGAACTCCAAGAACCTCGACGGCGCCACGAAGTTCGTGAAGTTCCTGACCAGTGACGCCGAACAGAAGATCCTCAACCAGGCCTACACCACGATCCCGCCGATCAAGTCCGCCCAGACGGACGCCGCCTTCGACACGCCCTCGAACACGGTCATCAAGGACACCCTGGCCAAGAGTGCCGCCTCGCTTCCGCAGGTCGCCGACGAGTCTCAGTTCGAGACGGCCGTCGGTACGGCCATCAAGGGCCTGTTCGCCGACGCGGCCGGCGGACGCGCGGTGACCACCGCGTCGGTGAAGGCCGCGCTCGAGAAGGCCCAGCAGCAGATGCCGAAGAAGTGAGTGCGGACACCGTCATGACCACCACGACCGCCGCTTCCGCCGAACCCGGCGAGCGGACGGTGCGCAAGAGCTCCCCCGGTGCGGCGCGAGGCCCGCGCCGCACCGGGCGGATCAAGCGCATCGGACTCCCCTACCTGCTGCTTCTGCCCGCGCTGGTGCTCGAACTCCTGGTGCACCTGGTGCCGATGGTGATCGGCATCGTGATGAGCTTCAAGGAGCTCACGCAGTTCTACATCCGCGACTGGGGCACGGCGCCCTGGGCCGGCTTCGACAACTACTCGGTCTCGGTGCACTTCGACGAGCCCGTCGGCAAGGCGCTGCTGCACTCGTTCCTCGTCACCGTCTCCTTCACCCTGCTCTCGGTCGGCCTGTGCTGGCTGATCGGCACGGCGGCGGCCGTCTACATGCAGGACAACTTCGTCGGACGCGGTGTGCTGCGGGCCCTGTTCCTGGTGCCCTACGCGCTGCCCGTCTACGCGGCCGTGATCACCTGGGTGTTCATGTTCCAGCACGACAACGGCCTGGTGAACCACGTCCTGCACGACCAGCTCCACCTCACCGACAAGCCGTCGTTCTGGCTGATCGGCGACAACAGCTTCTACGCCCTGCTCACCGTGTCCGTGTGGAAGGGCTGGCCGTTCGCCTTCCTGATCGTGATGGCGGGCCTGCAGAACATCCCGGGCGAGCTGTACGAGGCGGCCTCCCTGGACGGCGCCGGTATGTGGCAGCAGCTGCGCCGCATCACCCTGCCGTCGCTGCGGCCGGTCAACCAGGTGCTGGTGCTGGTGCTGTTCCTGTGGACGTTCAACGACTTCAACACGCCGTTCGTCCTGTTCGGCAAGACCGCCCCGGACTCCGCGGACCTCATCTCGGTCCACATCTACCAGGCGTCCTTCGTCACCTGGAACTTCGGCACCGGCTCGGCGATGTCCGTGCTGCTGCTGCTCTTCCTGCTCGTGGTGACCGGCGTCTACCTGCTGCTGACCTCCCGGGGAAGGAAGACGGCCGATGTCTAGCGCCTCCACCACGCACCGCTCCCCGATGGCCCCGCCGCGGTCCTTCCTGTGGTCCCGGCGGATCTTCCTGACCGCGCTCACGAGCTTCGTCCTGGTGCCCGTCTACGTGATGGTCTCCAGCTCGCTCAAACCGCTCGCGGACGTCTCCGGGAAGTTCCGCTGGATCCCGAGCGGACTGACGATACGGCCGTACATCGACATCTGGTCGACGGTGCCGCTGGCGAAGTACTTCGCGAACTCGCTGATCGTCGCGGGGGCGGCCACGGCCTGCTCGGTCGTGATCGCGGTCTTCTCCGCCTACGCCGTCAGCCGCTACGAGTTCCGCGGCAAGCGCGTCTTCACGGTCACCGTGCTGTCCACGCAGATGTTCCCCGGCATCCTCTTCCTGCTGCCGCTGTTCCTCATCTACGTCAACATCGGCAACGCCACCGGGATCGCGCTGTTCGGCTCGCGCGGAGGTCTGATCCTGACCTATCTGACCTTCTCGCTGCCGTTCTCGATCTGGATGCTGATCGGGTACTTCGACTCGGTGCCCCGCGATCTCGACGAGGCGGCGCTGGTGGACGGCTGCGGGCCGCTCGGGGCGCTCTTCCGCGTCGTCGTCCCGGCCGCCATCCCCGGCATCGTCGCGGTCGCCGTCTACGCCTTCATGACGGCCTGGGGCGAAGTGCTGTTCGCGTCGGTGATGACCAACGACGACACCCGCACGCTCGCCGTGGGCCTCCAGGGCTACTCCACGCTCAACGACGTGTACTGGAACCAGATCATGGCCGCCTCGCTGGTCGTCAGCGTCCCCGTGGTGGCCGGCTTCCTGCTGCTCCAGCGCTATCTCGTCGCCGGCCTCACGGCGGGAGCCGTCAAGTGACCGGCTCCGCCGAGGACATCGACCCCATTGATGACGAAGGGACTTCAGTGACCATCGACCTTGCCGCCCTCCCCGAGGACTTCCTGTGGGGCACGGCCACGTCGGCCTATCAGATCGAGGGCGCCGTCGCCGAGGACGGCCGCTCCCCCTCCATCTGGGACACCTTCTCGCACACCCCCGGCAAGATCGACAACGGTGACGACGGGGACGTCGCCTGCGATCACTACCACCGCTGGCGCGAGGACATCGCCCTCATGGGCCGGCTCGGCACCAACGCCTACCGGCTGTCCGTCGCGTGGCCCCGGGTGATGCCGGGCGGCGACGGCCCGGTCAACGCCAAGGGGCTCGACCACTACGACGCGCTGGTCGACGGTCTGCTGGAGGCGGGCATCACGCCCTCGGTCACCCTCTACCACTGGGACCTGCCCCAGGTGCTCCAGGACCGGGGCGGCTGGCCGGCCCGTGACACGGCGCACCACCTCGCCGCCTACGCGTCGGCGGTCGCGGAGCGGCTCGGCGACCGGGTCCAGCACTGGACCACCCTCAACGAGCCGCTGTGCTCGGCCTGGATCGGCCACCTGGAGGGCCGGATGGCCCCCGGCCTGACCGACCTCACGGCCGCGGTCCGGGCCTCCTACCACCTGCTGCTCGGCCACGGACTCGCCACCCAGGCGATCCGCGCGGCCGTGCCGGGTGCGCAGGTCGGCATCGTCAACAACCTCGGCAGCATCGAGGCGGCCACCGACCGCCCGGAGGACATCGCGGCGGCGAAGCGACAGGACGGGCACACCAACCGCTGGTGGCTCGACCCGGTGCACGGCCGCGGCTTCCCCGCCGACATGGTCGAGGTCTACGGCGTCGAACTCCCCGAGGTCGCCGGCGACCTGGAGACGATGGCCCAGCCGCTGGACTGGCTGGGGCTGAACTACTACTTCCCGTCCAGCGTGGTCGACGACCCCACCGGCCCTGCGCCCTACGCGCGGCAGATCAGCCGGCCAGGCGTGCCCGTCACCGCCATGGACTGGGAGGTCGAGGCCGCCGGGATCGAGCGGCTGCTGCTGCGCCTGACGAACGAGTACGGCGCCCGCAAGCTGTACGTCACGGAGAACGGCTCCGCCTACCCCGACGTCGTACGCCCCGACGGCACCGTCCACGACCCGGAGCGGGTCGCCTACCTCGAACAGCACCTGGCGGCCTGCGCCTCGGCGGTCCGCAAGGGCGTTCCGCTGGCCGGCTACTTCGCCTGGTCGCTGCTCGACAACTTCGAGTGGGCGTACGGCTACGACAAGCGGTTCGGTCTGGTGCACGTCGACTACAAGACGCAGCTGCGGACGATCAAGAGCAGCGGTCACCGCTACGCGGAGATCGTCCGCGAGCACCTCGGGCGTGCGAGCAAGGCTGCCTAGGACCTCGCCGGAACTCTAAGGACCTTTGTCGGCCGGGGCGTTCGCGCCCCGGCCGACCTCGTCGAGGGCGGCCGTCAGCTGCGGGGCCACCACCTCGCGCACCCAGGCGACCCGTTCGTCGCCGGAGGCGCGGGGGACGGTCTCGACGAGCATGATCAGATAGAGGTAACTGCGGTACAGGGCCAGGCGTTGCCGGGGCGCATCCTCGAACGCGTATGTTCCGCCGCCCTCCTGGTAGCCCGTCAGGAAGTCGGTGTCCCGGCGGATGTCCCCGAGCAGGGCCAGGGAGACGAAGTCGGCGAGCGGGTCTCCCCAGAACATGCGCTCGCCGTCGATCAGGCCGCCGATGCGCGGTCCCGGCTCCGCGCGCTCGACCAGGATGTTCCCCCTCCACAGGTCGAAGTGGACGAGCCGGGGGACGGTGACCTCCTCCAGCGCGCCGAAGGCGGCCCTGGCGATCCCGGCCACCTCGTCCACGGGGTGCGGCAGCCAGGCGCGGTAGCCGCGGGCATCGTCCAGGATCGCCTCGTACATCCCCGTGAAGGCGGTCCGCCAGTCGGGCGCGAGCGGGCCGAGCGCTCCGGAGGGATAGCCGAAGCCCGGGCCGGCCACCCGGTGCAGCCGGGCCACGAGACGACCCAACTCCTTCCGGAGCGGCCCGTGTTCGTTCTCGGGGAGGTCCGCCCAGGGCTCGCCCGGACAGTGCGTCATCAGCAGGTGGCCGTCGCGGTGGTCGCCGACCGGAGAGGGCGCCGGCACCCCGACGGTGGCGGCCTGCCGGTAGAACTCCGCCTCGGAGATGAGGAGTTGGCGCTCGTAGGCCAGAGCGGGGACGGCGCGCGGGGGCGGCACCTTCAGCACGTAGCGGCTGCCGTCGGCGAGCGTCAGCTCCTCGACGGCGTTGTACGTGCCCCCGGACAGGACCCGGCGGCCGGTCAGGCTCCAGGAGGGCAGCCCGGCCTGCCTGAGTGCCTCTGCCGCGCGTTCCCACGCGTCCGTCGCCGCGCCCGCGCCGGCGTCCGCCGCCTCGCCCGCGCCCCCGTCGCCCATGACGGCCACTGTGACAGGTGACCTCACGCGTCCGCAGCCCCCGCGGGACGACTTCCCCGGGTCCCCGGAAATCCGCTGGCCCCCGCTCTCGTGACTAGGTACCTTCGAGCAAAACCTAGGCCCCCTAGGTTTTGGTCGAAGACCATCAGGCAGAGCCCACGAGGAAGACCGGGAGCACACCTTGCGATCAATCACCGAGCAGGACATCCGCGGCTCGTTCGTCAACTGTTCCCGGGGGGAGGCGAAGCGGCTCGCCGTTCCCCGCGATCTCGGCGAGCGGCCCTGGGACGATCTGGACTTCCTCGGCTGGCGAGATCCCGGCGCGCCCGACCGGAGCTTCCTCGTGGCCGAACGGGACGGCGGGCTCGTGGGCGTCACCCTGCGCCTTCCCGCCGCCCGGCGCGGTCTCGCGCACCGGAGCATGTGCTCGCTCTGCCTGACCACGCACCCGGGCGCCGGGGTCTCGCTGATGACGGCCCGCAAGGCGGGCGCGGCGGGCCGCGAGGGCAACTCGGTCGGCGTCTACGTCTGCGCCGACCTGGACTGCTCGCTGTACGTCCGGGGCCGCAAGGCCCTCGGGCCGGGAAGCCGGTTCGAGGAGACCCTGACCACGGAGCAGCAGATCGCCCGGACGGTCGGCAATCTCTCCTCCTTCCTGGCGAGAGTGCGCGACTGAACCACGGCCGCCGACCGGGCGCCGGGGACTCGCCGGCCGCGCTCCGGCGCCCGGGAGTGCCGGCCGGCGCTCCCGGGCCGGGGACTCGTCAGGCTCCGGCCGGTGTCCAGTGCGGGTCCCGGCCCAGGAAGGCGAGCAGCGATCCGGCGGGGCCGGTGCCCTCCGGCACCTCGCGCGCGGGGGCGAAGACGCCGAACGCGTCCCGCAGGTGGTCGGCCAGCCGGTCCGCCGCGAGCCGGACGCCGCCGGCCAGCTCGTCGTCGAGGGGAGACGCCTGGCCGGTCGCCACCGCGATGTCCCAGGCGTGCACGCCCGCGTCCATGGCGGCCGCCGCGGCCGCCACGCGGAACGGCAGCGGCCCGAGCGGCGTGGCCACCTCCTGGGCGTCCGCGGGCAGCCCCGCGTAGACGGCGGCGACCTGGGCGAGGACCTTGTCGAGTTCCGCCGCCGCGTCGGCCTCCAGGGTGCCGTCCGGGTGGAAGGCGTCCGACTCGGGCCATCCGGTGCCGGTGACCGCCGCGCCGTAGGCCTGCTGGTCGAGGCGCGCGTGGTTGAGCACCTGGGCCGCCGTCCACTCGTCGCACGGCGTGGGCGCCTGCCAGGCGTCCCGCGGCACCCCGGCGACCACGGCCCGGAGCCGGTCGTGCGACAGCGTCAGCAGTTCGATGCCTTCGGGGTGGCTGGTTGCGCTCATCGGCGGTGCCTCCTGATGCGGTTCGACCTGGTTGATGCCTTCAATCTAGGTGCCCTTGCGGACAGGTCGGGTCCGCGATTCGCACGTTCGGTACCCGTGTCGAACGGGAAGGCCACAAGGATGTACGAGGCGCGTGGTGAGTGGACGGCATCCGTCGCGAGGATCGTGGAGCGACGCCGGGAGCCGGTGGTCGTCCAGACGCTTCGCTCGACGGCCGCCGCCACGATCGCGTACGTGGTGGCCATCCACCTCAGTCCCGAGCCCGCGCCGCTGACCGCGCCCCTGACCGCGCTGCTGGTCGTCCAGGTCACGCTGTACTCGACGATCACCACCGCGATCCGCCGGGTGAACTCGGTGGTGGTGGGCGTCGTCATCGCCATCGGCTTCAGCAGCCTGGTGGGTCTCACCTGGTGGAGTCTGGGGCTGATCATCCTCGCCTCGCTGGCGGTGGGCCATCTGGTCCGGGTGAGCGAGTTCGTGCCCGAGGTGGCGATCAGCGCCATGCTGGTCCTCGGTGTCACCCGGGTGGGCAGCACCGCGTGGGCCCGGGTCCTGGAGACGCTGATCGGCGCGGTCGTGGGTCTCGCCTGCAATCTCGTGCTCGCCCCGCCCGTGTGGGTCGACATGGCCGGGGAGCAGATCGAGGACCTGGCACGCCGGATGCGGCAGCTGATGCTGCGGGTCGGCGAGGGGGCCGCCGCGCACACGCCCTTCCACGTCGCGGCCGAGCGGCTGCACGAGGCCCGCCGGCTCGACAACGACATCGCCGGGGTGGACGCGGCCCTGCGGCAGGCCGAGGACAGTCTGAAGCTCAACCCGCGGGTGCGCGAGGGACTGATGCACCGGGTCGTGCTGCGCACCGGCCTGGACACCCTGGAGATCTGCACCGTGGTCCTGCGGGTGCTTGCGCGCAGCCTCACCGACCTGGCCAAGGAGCGGGAACCCAGCCCGCTGTTCGAACCACAGGCCGGGGCCGTCCTCCAGGAGCTGCTGTCCGAGGTCGCGGACGCGATCGTCAGCTTCGCGGTGCTGGTGACCACCGACGTCACCCGCAACGCCGTGTCCGCCGAGGAGCGTCTCAGCGCGGAGCTCGCCACCGCGGCCGCCACCCGCGACAAACTGGCCCAGCTGTTCCTGGAGGAGGTCCGGCGCGACCCGAGCCAGTGGCAGCTGCACGGCTCCGTCCTGGCCGAGACCACCCGCATCATCGACGAGCTCGACACCGAGCACCGTACGCGGCGGCTGTTCGAGGAGCTGGACCGCTGCACCCGTGAGCAGCGCGAGCGCCGGCCGCGCCTCACCCGGCTGCGGAACCGGCTGCGGCGGCCGCGCCGGAACCGTTCCGCCGCCTCGCGTGGACAGCGGTGACGGATCGGCCCTCCCGGTCCGCCGGGGCGTTGCGCCGGACGCAACGCGGGTTGCCGTTGTTGCACGTCGGGGGTGCCGCACGCCAAGGTGGCCGTCACAGCCGAGGCGACCGACAACCGCGAGGTGCAGACATGAGCAGTGGCGCACGGCCGGCGCGCGGTACGGGCGGCGGCTGGAGCCGACGCCGTTTCGTCGGTGTGCTGGCGGGGGCCGCCGCGATCACGACGGTCCCGGCACCGGCCGCGCCCCGGCCGGACGAGCCCGCCGCGAGGGCGCCGCTCCCGAGGACGCCGCCGGCCGGTCCCCCGGCGTCGGCCTCCACGCCGGCTCCCGCGTCCCCGGCCCCGTCCCCGGACGCGGGTCCGCGTCCACTGTTCCTGGGCACGTACACCTCGGGCGACGGCGCCGGCAGGGGGATCGGTGTCGCCACGTACGACACGGCGACCGGAACGGTCACCGGCGCTGGTGTGGTGACGGGCGTGGACGATCCGTCGTTCCTCGCGGTGCATCCGGACGGCCGGACGCTGTACGCGGTCGACGAGCGGGCCCGGGGCGCGGTGACCGCCGTCCGGCTGCCGGGGAACGAGGTGCTCGGCAGCCGGTCCACCGGTGGTTCGGGGCCCTGTCATGTGTCCGTGCATCCGAGCGGACGCTGGCTGCTGAGCGCGAACTACGGCTCGGGGAGCGTCGCGGTGCATCCTCTCGACGCGTCCGGCGCTCCCGGTGAGCGCACCGCTCTGGTGACGCACTCGTCCCCGGCCCCTGGTCCCGGCCAACAGGGGCCGCACGCGCACCAGTTCGTCACCACTCCGGACGGCGGGCATCTGCTCGCCGTCGACCTGGGCACCGACACGGTGTACACCTACCGCCTGGACGAGACCAGGGGGACGCTCACCGAGGTCTCCCGGGCGCGGACGAGGCCGGGCGCGGGTCCCCGTCACCTCACGTTCCACCCGGGCGGCCGGTACGCGTATCTGGCCAACGAGACGGACAACTCGGTGACGGTCTGCGGCTACGACCCCGCGACCGGCCGGCTCACCGTGGGCGAGCCGCAGTCCACCGGCACGGGAGGCGGGACGAGTTACCCGGCCGAGATCCTGGTGACCTCGAACGGCTCGTACGCGTTCCTCGCCAACCGGGGCGACAACAGCCTGACGCGGTACGCGATCGAGGCGGACGGCGCCCGGCTGCGGCTCCTGGACACGGTGCCGGTGGGCGGGGACTTCCCCCGCCACATCGCGTTCTCCCCGGACGGACGGCTGCTGTTCGCGGCCAACCAGCGGTCGGGCACGGTCACGGTCTTCGAGGTCGACCGGGACAGCGGTGAACTCCGGCGCACGGGCCAGCCGTTCGCCTCACCCGTCGCGGTCTGTGCGCTGCCGCTCTGACATCCTCCCGGCCCTGACCGTCTCGGCGGGTCGCTGCTTCATCGCGCGGTGATCGCGCCTGCCGGAGCCGGTGTCCTGCTGATCGTCTCGGATCGAGGAGGTTCGGTACGAGCACCCCGCCGCGGCCGATGCCGCCGTCATCGGCGTCGCGCACCCCACGCTCGGCGGGGCCTTGGTTCCCGCGAGATCGTAGGCTCTGTGCATGGTGGGTATGGAACCGCGCGGGACAGTGAAGGGACCGGGGCGACCGAGGGAGGAGCGGGCCACCGGGGCCGTCCTCAACGCGGTCGTCGACCTGGTCACCGAGCAGGGGATCGGGGCGGTGACGATGGATGCCGTTGCGGCACGGGCCGGGGTGAGCAAGCCCACCATCTACCGGCGATGGCCCACCAAACAGGACCTCATCATCGCTGCTGCGGAGACCCGCATCGGCGCCCTGTCAGTGCCTGATCTGGGCAGCTTCCGTGCCGAGCTGCACTTCGTGCTCACCGCTCGCCTGGAGGCCTACCGGCTGCCGGGGTCGGACCGGCTGATCGCGGGCCTGATCGGAGCGGCGGCCGAGACGGGCGCGATTCGGGGTCAGTACGCGGAGTACACCGAACGGATCACCAGCGAGACGAGGCGCATCCTCGAGCGCGGGATCGCCCGCGGCGACGTGCGGCCCGGCACCGACGTGCGGGCCGCGGCCACCTTGGTGGCGGCACCGCTGCTGTTCCGGCTGATCGGCGAGCAGGAGATGCCCGACTCCAGCTTCGTGGACGCCCTGGTGGACCTTGTGGCGCGCGCCGTCGGTTCGGCGTCCTGACCGGGTCGACCACGCCGGACCCTCTCGTTCTGCATCGGTGCTGTCAAGCCCTTGCCAGACCATGCCCGAATAACGATACTCCCAGGAACGAAATGCCGATCGTCGCCTCGGAGCGCCCATGGACAGCGTCGTCACCGCCCCCGCCCCCGCCCTCGACAAGCCCTTGATGCACTACGGAAAGCGCGTGCTGGAGCGCACCGCGCCGGACTGGACCCAGGTCGAGTACCAGCACCTGGGCATCCGTCCCCTCACCCCGCACATCGGTGCCGAGATCGACGGCGTCGATCTGTCCCGGCCGATCGGTGAGGACCTCGCCCAGGAGCTCGAGCAGGCCCTGCTGGAGTGGAAGGTGATCTTCTTCCGTGACCAGCACGCCTTCGACCCGCAGTCCCAGCTCGCACTCTCCGGCCTGTGGGGCAAGCCGGAGGTGAACCCCTTCTTCCCCAAGGGAGACATCGCCGGCGTCTCCCGTCTGGCCAAGGACGCCATGGCCATCGGCACCGAGAACATCTGGCACAGCGACCACTCCTTCATGGCCGCGCCCGCCCTGGGCTCGATCCTGCGCGCCGTCGAGGTCCCGCCCGCGGGCGGCGACACCCAGTGGGCCGACATGGCTGCCGCGTACGACAACCTCTCGGCAAGGACGCGGGCCCGTATCGAGGGGCTCACCGCTGTGCACGACTGGGTGCCCAGCTGGGGGGCGATGATGACGGAGAGCCAGATCACCGCCTTCCGGGACGCCCTGCCGCCCGTCGAGCACCCGGTGGTCGTCCGCCACCCGCGCACCGGCCGCAAGTTGCTCTACGTCAACGAGCCCTTCACCACCCGGATCGTCGGCCTGTCCGACAGCGAGAGCCGTGACCTGCTCGACGAGCTCGTCCTGCAGGCCCGTATCCCCGAGTACCAGGTGCGCTTCCGCTGGCAGCCGGGCTCCGTCGCGATCTGGGACAACATCGCCACCCAGCATTACGCGATCAACGACTACTACCCGCAGCGCCGCGTCATGGAGCGCATCGCGATCGCAGGCGTCCCGCTCGCCTGAGCGGCGCCGGACCGTACACCCACGGGCGAGGGGCCGCAGGGGTCCCTCGCCCGCCCTCCCCGTCCCGCCCGTCTCTCGCGGAGCTCTTGTGACCGACACCGACGTCGTACCGGCCGTGCCCGCCGATCCTGCGAAGACCGCGAGCGATCCGCGACTCCGCGCATGGGTCGTCACCGCTCTGCTCGTGGCCCTCATGATGATCAACTTCGCGGACAAGTCCGTGCTGGGCCTCGCGGCCGACCCGATCCGCAAGGACCTCGGCCTGTCCGCGTCCGCCTTCGGGCTCGCCAGCAGCGCTTTCTTCCTGCTGTTCTCGATCTGCGGCGCCGCGGTGGGACTGCTCGCCGACCGCACACGGCCCAAGTGGCTTCTGCTGACGATGGCCCTCCTGTGGTCCGTCTCCCAGGCGCCACTGGCCCTGGGCGGAGGGCTCGCGGTGCTCATCGCCTCACGTGTCCTTCTCGGCGCCGCCGAGGGGCCCGCCTTCCCCGTGGCCCAGCAGACCGCCCTGTCCTGGTTCCCCAACCACCGGCGCAACCTGCCCGGGGCACTCATCGTCCTGGGAATCACCCTGGGAGTCCTCGTCGCCGCTCCCGTACTGACCTGGGTGATCCACCACCACGGATGGCGCTCGGCCGTCGCCGTGGTGGCGGTCGCCGGCACGGTGTGGGCTCTGCTGTGGATCCCCTTCGGCGGGGAGGGACGGTACGGGACCGACTCGCCCGCCCTTGCCGAGGGCGCCGGAACCGCGACCGGCCCGGCATCCCGCAGGACGCCGTACCGCCGGATCCTCGCGACCCGTACCTGGATCGGTGCCACGATCGCCTACTTCGGCACCTACTGGGTCATCGCCTTCGCGCTGGTCTGGCTCCCGTCCTACCTCCATGACGGTCTGGGCTACTCCTCGGCCACCTCCGCCCGACTGCTGATGCTGGTGTGGGGCATGAGCGGCATCGTGGTGCTCGGACAGGCGGGCCTGACCGGATGGCTGCTGCGCCGCGGGAGCGCGAGCCGGTGGGCCCGCGGCAGGGTCGGCGGCATCCTCATGCTCGTCGGCGCGGCGGCATGCCTGGCCCTGCCGTGGGCCCGGGCCGGTGCCGTGACCGTCGTGCTCCTCGTCACCGGGGTCACACTCTCCGGAGCGATGGGCAGCGTCGCCGCCACGACCGTCGTGGAACTGGTGCCGGCCGACCGCCGCGGCGGCTCACTCGGCATCATGAACGCCGTGGTGACCACCGCCGGTCTGATCGCCCCGACGCTGATCGGGCACCTCGTGGACACGCACGGAACCGGGGGCTACCGGTACGCCGTCATGATCACCGGTGCTCTGCTCCTGCTGGGCGGCAGCGCCGCCGTCACGTTGATCGACCCGGACCGCGACGCGCGCCTGCTCCCGGCCTGACGACGCGACACCGCCGTGCCCCCCGGGCGCGGTCCGCCGCCCCTCGCACAGAGCACGGCACCGCCCGCCCGCCCTCAATCCACCTTCCACGAGGCATGACGTGAACCCCAGCGCCCTCGACACCTCTTCCCTCGACCAGACCGTCGCCGAACTGCGCATCGGCGCCGTGTCCTGGTCCGCCACCCCGCTCACCGAACGCATCGCCCTGCTGGAGCGCCTGCTCCCCCGCCTGACCTCCGGCGCCGCCGACCTGGCCGCCGCCGGCGCCCGCGCCAAGGGCTACGACCCTGACTCCCCATGGGCCGCCGAGGACTGGATCGGCGGGCCGTGGGCCCTGGTCCAGAACGCCGCGGCATATCTGCACGTACTCCGGCGCATCGCCGCGGGAAAGGACCCGGTCGACGCCAAGGCCGTGCGAACCCGCGACGGCCGTACCCACGTCGACGTCTTCCCCGCCACCGGCTGGGACACGCTGCTGCTCAACGGTTTCACGGCTCAGGTGTGGCTTCGGCCCGGCATCACCCGGGAGCAGGCACGCAGCCGCGCCGCCGGGGAGTACCGGGGCCGGCCGGGCCGTCCCGCGGTGGCCCTGGTGCTCGGTGCCGGGAACGTCGCCGCCATCACCGCGCTCGACATCCTGCACAAGCTCTATGTCGAGGGCCAGGTCGTCGTCGCGAAGATGAACCCGGTCAACGCCTATCTCCGCCCGCACTTCGAGCACGCCTTCGCCGAGTACGTCGAGCGGGGCTGGGTGCGCTTCATCGACGGAGGTGCGGCCGAGGGCGGATACCTCGCCACGCACGAGGGCGTCGACGCCATCCACGTCACCGGCAGCGACCGCACCCACGACGCCATCGTGTGGGGCACCGACGAGCAGGCGGGCGAGCGCCGCCGCGACGACATGCCGCTGATCGGCAAGCCGTTCACCAGCGAGCTGGGCGGCGTCAGCCCCTGCATCGTGACCCCCGGCCCCTGGAGCGCGGCGGACTTCCGCTTCCAGGCCGAGCACATCGTCACCAGCAAGATGAACAACTCCGGCCACAACTGCATCGCCAGCCAGATCCTGGTCCTGCCCCGGGAGTGGGACGGCACCGAGCGACTGCTGGACGAGATCCGGCGAGTGCTGCGCGCACTGCCGCCGCGCACCGACTACTACCCGGGCGCCGAGCGGCGCCTGGGCGCTGTGCTGGCGGCCCATCCGAAGGCCGAGACCCACGGCGACGGCTGCCGGCTCCTGGTCCCGGACATCACCGACCACGACGACGTCCTGATCACCGGAGAAGTCTTCGGCAGCGCCCTCGGCGTCGTACGACTGCCCGGCGACACCCCGGCCGAATTCCTCGGCCACGCCGTCGAATTCGCCAACGAGACCCTCCCCGGAACCCTCGGCGCCACCCTGATCGTCCACCCAGGGACGGAGAGGACCGACCGGGCAGCGGTCGACAAGGCCGTCGCCGGACTGCGGTACGGCACCCTGGGTGTCAACTGCTGGTCGGCGGTCGGCTTCCTCCTCGGCTTCACCCCCTGGGGCGCGTTCCCCGGCCACACCCGCCAGGACATCGGCAGCGGCATCGGCTTCGTGCACAACGCCTTCATGCTCGAGGACATCGAGAAGACCGTGCTGCGCGCGCCCTTCACGCCCGCCCCGCGCGGTCTGGTCACGGGCGACCCGTCCCTGTCCCCCCGCCCGCCGTACTTCGTCACCAACCGGACGGCGCTGGCCACAGTGGAACGCGTCACCCGCTTCACCGCCGCGCCGGGCCTCCTGAAACTGCCCGCCATCCTCGCCTCCGCGCTGCGCGGCTGACCCCATTCCGCCATGGGGCGAATCACCCCCGGCCCGAACGCCGGGGCTCTCTCGGCTACAAGAGGTGGGGGCGGTGGCAGGAAGCGCGGTTCGCCTGGGTGAGCAGGACGTGCATGCGCTCGGTCAGTTCGGAGACGTCGTCGGCGGGCGCGTGGAACGGCAGGCGTACGTCGCCGATGCCACGGGCCCGTTCGATGCGCAGGGTGAGTCCGTGGCGGTCGACGGCGAGCGGCTGGACGCGCACCGCGCCGTGGAGACTGTCCGGTTCGACGAGGCGGGTGAGCCGTTCGACGGCGTCCGGGTGGGCGTCGGCGAGATGGGTCAGCAGGTGGGCCTCGGCGAGGGCGAGCGGATCGGGCCGGGCGTCGGCCAGTTCGTCCAGGTCGACGACCACGGTTCCACCGGGCCGGCGCAGCACCGCGCGGGTGGTGCGGAACGCGAGCCGCCCGTCCTCGGGGACGAACCAGCCGGCGAGCCAGAGCCGGGCTCGGATCCGGTTCCGTACGGGAACGGGCGCGACGTCGGCGAACTCCAGGACGGCGGACGGCTCTCCGCGCGGCGAACAGATGGCGGCGGCCCGCAGCGCGCTGTCCTCCGGCACCTCCAGGAGCACCCGGCCGCCCTCGGTGACGGAGTGCGAGCCGACGAACTCCTCCCGGCCGCCCTCCGCGCTCACGGCGCAGGACCAGGCCGCGGCGAGCACCGAGCGGGCGTGTTCCGCCGCGCCGGGCGCGGCCGTCCAGGTGTGACGGTCACCCATCGACTTCCTCCCTAGGTAAGGCTTGCCTAACCTATCGAAGATCGGGCCGTACGCCAACCACGCCTCGCCCGGAGGAGGGGTTCAGACGGCGATCGCGCCGAGCAGCGCCCGCGCGCACAGGTCCCGCACCTGGTCCCTGGTGAGGTCCGCGCCCCGGAGCCACTCCAGGCACACCGCCGTGGTGAAGGCGAGCCACCCGCGCACGGCGACCCGGAGTTCGGGCCGGTCCTCGGCGGACTCGCCGAGCTCGGGATCCGCGGCCAGGGCCTGGAGGATCTGCCGCTCCTGCGCGGCCAGCGCCTGCTGGTAGACCCTGCGCACGGCCTGGTCGCCGGCCGCGTCGGCGCGGTGGAAGGCCCGGAACCCGTGCGCGTGCTCCTGCACGTACCCGAGGAAGACGTCCAGGCCCGCGCCCAGTTGCTCCCGCACCGGGACACCGGGCACCGCCGCGGTCATCCGCAGCATCCGCCCGCTCTCCCGCTCGACCACGGCGGCGAAGAAGTCCCGCTTGGTCGGGAAGTAGTGGTACAGCAGCCCGCGCGAGACGCCGGCGATCTCGGCGACCTGCTCGATCCAGACGTCGTCGTACGGGCTCTCGGAGAACAGGCGGGCGCCGACCGACAGCAACTGCTCCCGGCGCTCGGCGGAACCGAGCCGGCGGCGTGCGCGCTCCCCCTGCTTCCCCGTCATGCCCGCACCTTACTTGACGCGGGTTCAGCGACGGGACCAGACTGAAGCCGCTATTGAACTCGCGTACAACAGGCTCAACACGCCCGGACCACAAGGGAGATGGCGTCATGGCGGACACGGCACAGGGGGCTCCGCCCAAGGGGTTCCGCAGCGCGGAACTGGGCTGGCCCGAGCTGCACCGCATCCCCCACCCGCCGCGCCGCGTCCCGCTGGTCGGCGACGTGCTGGGCGCCGACGTCCGCTCCCCGCTCCAGGATTCGATGCGGTTCGGCCGGCAACTGGGTCCGATCTTCCGTCGCCGGGCCTTCCGCAACGAGATCGTCTTCGTCTGGGGCGCGGACCTCGCCGCCGAACTGGCCGACGAGTCGCGGTTCGCCAAGCACGTGGGCCTGGGGGTCGCCAACCTCCGCCCGGTCGCCGGGGACGGACTGTTCACCGCCTACAACCACGAGCCCAACTGGCAGTTGGCGCACGACGTCCTGGCCCCCGGGTTCAGCCGTGAGGCCATGGAGGGCTACCACCCGATGATGCTGGCCGTGACCGAGCGGCTGACGGACCACTGGGACCGCGAACAGGCCGCGGGCCGCGCGGTGGACGTGCCGGGCGACATGACGAAGCTGACGCTGGAGACCATCGCCAGGACCGGCTTCGGCCATGACTTCGCGTCCTTCGAACGCTCCCGGCCGCACCCCTTCGTGGACGCGATGGTGGGCACGCTGACCTACGCGCAACGCCTCAACGTCGTCCCGGTCCCGCTGGCGCCGTTCCTGCTGCGGGGCGCATCCCGGCGCAACGCGGCGGACATGGCGTACCTCAACCGCACGGTCGACGCCGTGGTGGCCTCCCGCCGTGCGGGGGGCGGCGGTGGCGGCGACCTGCTCGACCGGATGCTGGAGACGGCCCACCCCGCCACCGGGGAGCGGCTGACCCCGGAGAACATCCGCCGCCAGGTCATCACCTTCCTGATCGCCGGCCACGAGACCACCTCGGGCGCCCTGTCCTTCGCCCTGCACTACCTCGCCCGGCACCCGCAGGCCGCCGCCCGCGCGCGGGCCGAGGTCGACCGGGTCTGGGGCGGCACGGAGCGGCCGGGCTACGAGCAGGTCGCCCGGCTCCGGTACGTACGGCGGGTCCTGGACGAGTCGCTGCGGCTGTGGCCGACGGCACCGGCGTTCGCGCGCGAGGCCCGCCACGACACCGTGCTCGGCGGTGTCCACCCGATGCGGCAGGGAGCGTGGGCGCTGGTGCTGACCGCGATGCTGCACCGCGACCCGGGGGTGTGGGGCGCCGACGCGGAGGAGTTCGACCCGGACCGTTTCGACGCAAAGGCCGTACGGGCCCGTCCCGCGCACACCTTCAAGCCGTTCGGCACCGGGGCGCGCGCCTGCATCGGCCGCCAGTTCGCGCTGCACGAGGCGACCCTGGTCCTCGGCCTGCTGCTGCGCCGCTACGACCTGCGGCCCGACCCCGGCTACCGGCTGCGGGTGGCCGAGCGGCTGACGCTGATGCCGGAGGGGCTGCGCCTGCACCTCGAACGGCGCCCGCCCGTGTCCGCGGGGCGGCGGGCGACGCCGGCCGGCGCGGCCGGGTGAGCCGCCCCTCCCGGCCCGGAGCCTCCGAACTCCGGGCACCGGGAGGCCGGCTCAGCCCCGGGCGGTCCAGTGGCCGGGGCGGGTGACCGTCTGAGGGAGGCAGGTGCCGGCACCGCCGCGGGCCGCGTCGAGCTGCGGCTGGGTGAGGAAGAGCGCTCCGGTCAGATCGGCGTCGGTGAGGTCGGTGTCCCGGAGGTCGGCGCCGAGCAGATCGGCCCCCCGCAGATCGGCGCCGCTCAGATCGGCCGCGATGAGCAGGGCACCGCGCAGACTCGCGCCGCGCAGATCGGCGCCCTTGAGACGCGCGCCCATCAGATCGGCGCCGCGCCGGTCCTTCCCCCGGCCCCCGGCTCCGGCCCGGACCAGTTCACTGACCCGCAGCAGCAGTTCGCCGGTCTCCCGCCGGTGCGCGCCGACGTCCAGCGCGGCCAGTTCCCGCGGGGTCCCCCGGGTGAGCCGCTCGGTCCCGGCGATCAGGCGCCGCACGTCCGCGTGCACCGGACGGGCGGCCGGGAGCGTGAGTGCCTCGTTCAAGTACCGGAGCATCTCGTGGAGATGGCGTACGACGGGGAACACGTCGAACATCAGCCGGGCCCGCTCCTTCGGCCCCGAGCGCCAGTCCACCCCGCCGAAGGTCACCTGCGAGACGTGCTGGCCGGCGCCGAAGCAGTCGTAGACCGTGCAGCCCGTGAACCCCTCGTCCCGCAGCCTGGTGTGGATCCCGCACCGGGAGTCGCCGCGCAGGTTCGGGCAGGGTTCGCCCGCGCCCTTGTCGATCGCGAAGTCGGCCGAGCGGGAGAAGGGCAGGGCGACGCAGCACAGTCCGAAGCACCGGCCGCAGTCGGCGCGCAGTTCGTCACGGCGGTCCGGGGATGTGCTGACTTCTTCTGGCATGTCCTCAAGACTACCGACCTCGCAAGCGCCCTGAACTGGGCCGACGTGACGGCGGGCCCCCTCGCGCGGCGATCGGGGCCCGCGCTCCGGATGGTTCACGGCACACCGGGTATCGAATCCGCCATGGACGACACCGCGTTCCCCGGTCTCCCCGCCCCTCCCCCGCTGGGTGCGAGCGCCCTGCCGGACGGGACGTACGAGGGCTCGCTCGTGCTGGTCACCGGTGGCGGGACGGGGCTGGGGAAGGCGATCGCGGCGGAGTTCGCGCGGCTGGGCGCCGATCTGCTGATCGTCAGCCGACGTGAGCGCCGTCTCGCGCGTGCCCGGGCCGAGTTGGCGACGCTGGGCACCCGGGTCACATCCGCCGTGTGCGACATCCGGGACCCGGTGCGCGTCTCCGAGGTGTTCGACGCGAGCGCGCTGCCCGACGTGCTGGTCAACAACGCGGCCGCCAACTTCCCCGTCGCCACCGAGGACATGTCCCCTAACGCCTGGCAGGCGGTGGTCGACATCACCCTGACGGGAACCTTCCTGATGACCCGTGAGTTCGGGCGGCGGCACCTGGCGGCGGGCACACCGGGGTCGGTCATCGACGTCGGCGCGTCCTACGCCTGGACCGGCGGCCCGGGTTTCGCGCACAGCGCGGCGGCCAAGGCGGGCGTGGAGAGCCTGGTGCGGACCCTGGCCGTCGAATGGGGGCCGTACGGCATCCAGGTCAACGGCCTGGTGCCGGGACTGATGCCGCACGAGGACATGACGGACGCCATCCGCGGCAACCTGACCCGGGCCGCGGCACCCCGGACGGCGGACGACGGGAGCACCGGCGACGGCGGGAACGAGCGGGCCGGGGAGGGCGCGGGGCGCGGCGCGCTGGACCGGCGCCAGCCGGCCCTGCGCGTCGGCGCACCCCGTGAACTCGGCTGGGCCGCCACCTTCCTGGCCTCGCCCTACGCCCGTTTCATCACCGGTCACACCCTGGTGGTGGACGGCGCCAACTGGCAGCGCAGGGACCTGGTCGCCCCGCCGGTCACGCCGGTGCGGGACCAGCTGGGGCGCGGTCCCTTCACCGGCTGACCGTCACTCCCCCGGCCGCTCCCCGGCGAGATCGAGCCCGGCGAGCCGTACGGGGTCGGCGAGGATGTACATCGCGACGATCCTGCCGTCGACGACGGACACCCCCATGACGGACTGCGGCCGGCCGTCCACGATCGCGACGACCCCCGCCTCCCCGTTGACCCGCACGAGCCGCGAACTCGCCGCGAACCTGCGGAAGGCGAGCGCCTGCCGGGCCACCGCCTCGGCGCCGCGCACCAGCTTGGACACGGTCACGCCGCCGACCAGCGCGCCGGCGTCGGCGCGCAGCACGACGTCGGGATCGAGGACGGAGACGAGCGCCTCGAAGTCGCCCTCGCGCGAGGCCGCGAGGAAGGCGCCGAGGACCTCCCGCTGGCGGACGGCGTCCCGCTCGGGCTCGGGCGCGGCTCCCTTGACCCGGCGGCGGGCCCGGCTGGCGAGCTGACGGGTGGCGGCCGCGTTGCGGCCCACGACGGGCGCGATGTCGTCGAAGGGCACCGCGAACATGTCGTGCAGCACGAAGGCGAGCCGTTCGGCGGGTTCCAGGGTCTCCAGGACGACGAGGAGGGCGAGCCCGACCGAGTCGGCCAGCAGGACCTCCTGTTCGGGGTCGATCCGGTCCAGGGGGCTGACCACGGGGTCGGGGACGAAGGTGCCGGAGGGTTCCAGGGGGTCCTCGCGGCGCGCGGCCCGGGAGCGCAGCATGTCCAGGCACACCCGGCCGGTCACCGTGGTCAGCCAGCCGCCCAGGTTCTTGATCTCGCCGGCGTCGGTGCGGCCGAGCTTCAGCCAGGTCTCCTGGACGGCGTCGTCCGCCTCGCTCAGCGATCCGAGCATCCGGTAGGCCACGGCTCGCAGCCGGCCCCGGTGCTCCTCGAACTTCTTCGCGAGCAGCTCGCTGTCGGACATCGCTCCCCCTGTCTCGTCGTACGCGGCAGTGACCGATCAAAACACGTGGGTCACTTTCCGTCGAAGCGGGGCGCGCGGCGGGCACCCTTGGCCGCGTATCCCTCGGCCGCGTCCTCGGAGGTGAGGGTGAGGGCGGCGGACAGGGCGCTCCGGTCGAGTGCCGCGGTCACGGGCGCCTCGGCGTAGGCGTCGATGCCGTGCTTGACGGCCTGCACGGCGAGCGGCGCGTTCGCCGCGATCTCGGCCGCGACGGTCCGGGCGGTGGAGTCGAGTTCGGCCTCCTCCACGAGGAGTTGGACGAGGTGCAGCCGTTCGGCCGCGGGCGCGTCCAGCCGTCTCCCGGTCAGCGCGAGGTACTTCGCCCAGCCCGCGCCCGCCTCGCGGGCGATCCGCAGATCCCCTCCGGCGTCGACGGCGAGCCCCAACTGGGCCTCGGGCAGGGCGAACACGGCGTCGCGGGCGGCGACCCTGATGTCCGCCATCAGCGCCAGTTCGAAGCCGAAGCCGAGGCAGTAGCCCTGGACCGCCGCGACGACGGGCTGCGGCAGCCGGGCGAAGGCGGCGAAGCGCTCGTGGGCCCAGCGGATGCCCTCGTAGTAGGCGCGGGCACGCTCGGCGCCCGAGCGGCCGGTGATCGCTCCGCCCGGGGCGGTCACGTCGATCCCCGCGCAGAAGGCGCGCCCCTCGGCCCGCAGCAGCACCGCGCGGACCGAGGGGTCGAAGCGGATCCGGTCGGCGAACAGGCCGAGTTGGCGGGTCGACTCCCAGCTCCAGGCGTTGAGTTTCGCCGGCCGGCACAGGGTGAGGACGGCGACGCCGTCCTCGACGCCGAGGCTGAGCCGCTCCTCGCCCTCCGGGATGTCCGTGCGGGTGGTGTCGATCATCCGTGCCCCCTCAGGATTCTGACAGGCCGTCAGAAGTCTAGAGGGGTGCGGGGCGCGGAGCGCCGGGGAGGGCGAGGAGCGGGAGCGGGGGACGGCCGGCGGACGGATCAGACGTCGTCGCGGGTGAGCGCGAGCAGCCGGTCCAGTACGCGCGGGCCGCCGGCCCGTACCCCGTCGTGCTCGAACTCGTCGGTCACCCAGGTGCGCAGGCCCCGGATCGCGCGGGCGGTGCGCAGCGAGTGCTCGGCGTCGACGTACATGTCGTCGTGGTAGACCGCCGCCGCGACGGGCACCTCGTTCGCGGCGAGGCGGGCCGGGTCGTACAGCGGCGCCCAGTCGGTGCGGGCGGCCAGTTCCTCGGCGGTGTCGCGCAGCGGGCGCAGGGCCGGGTCGGTCTCGAACATCCAGGGGTGGACGGACTCGCCGGTGAAGAGCAGGGGCCCGTCGTCGGCGAGGGCCTTGGCGGCGTCGAACTGGGGGAACTCGGCCCGTACCCGCTCCGCGGACCAGGCGGTGGGGCGGCCGCCCTGGGCGTAGATGGCCTCGTGGACGAGCGCGTACAGCGGGTGGCCCGCGTACGACAGCAGCGCCTGGACCTCCTCCTGGAAGGCGTCGGAGAGGGCCGGGCCCTGCGGGGTGCGGACGAAGGCGTCCTCCAGCAGAAAGTGCAGACGGTGGCTGCCGTCGCTGCCGCCGAGCAGGATGCCGAGCGACTGGAAGGCCTCGGCGGTCAGGCGGTAGCCGCCGTTCAGCACCGGCTCGTGCTGGAGCAGGTACTCCGCGATCCGGCGGGCGCGCTCGACGTCCTGGGGGTAGCGGGCGTAGTGGGCGGCGACCTTGCGCTCGATGCGCGGGTAGGCGGCGCGGTAGACGTCGTCCGCGTGTCCGTCGAGGGAGGGCAGACCGCCGGTGACGACGGCGGCGCTCAGTCCCTCGGGGGCGCTGGAGAGGTAGCGCACGGTGCAGAAGCCGCCGAAGCTCTGGCCGAGCACCGTCCAGGGCGCTCCGCCGGTCAGCCCGGGCCGGATGGCCTCGCAGTCCCGGACGATGGAGTCGGCGCGGAAGAGGGCGAGGTAGTCGGCCTGCTCGCGGGGGCCGCCGCGCAGCGGGAGCGTCTGCCGGTTGGCGGGGGTGGAATGGCCGGTGCCGCGCTGGTCGAGCAGCAGGACGCGGTAGTCCTGCAGGGCCCGGTCGAGCCAGGCCTGACGGCCGACGAAACGATTCGCCCCGAAGCCGGGGCCGCCCTGGAGGTAGACCAGCCAGGGCAGTTTCTGGTGCGCCTTGTCGCTCGCGACGGCCTCACGGGCGAACAGCTCGATGGTCTCGCCCGCCGGACGGTCGTGGTCGAGGGGCACGGTGAAGCGGTGGTCGGTGAGGACGACACCGGGCTGGCGGTAGCTGACGGTCAACAGGTCTCCCGAGACGTACGGATTCCAGGCTGTCCCAGTTGAGCACATGTTGCCCGGACTCCGCGGCCCGGGGACCGGGAAGACCAACTGAACAGTGACTCAGCAGCCCGGTGACGGGCGGCTGAACCGCCGCTCAGCGCGCCGCCAGGCTGGAGTGGCGCACCACCAGCTCCGGCTGGAGCACGACCCGACGGTGCTCGTGCGGCGCGGGCGCGGTCTCGGCGTCGATCTCCTCCAGGAGCAGTTCGGCCGCGAGGGCACCCATCGTGACCGCGGGCTGGCGCACGGAGGTGAGCGGGACGACCGCCGCCGCCGCGAACTCGATGTCGTCGTAGCCGACGATCGCGAGGTCGCCCGGCACGTCGACACCCGCCGCGTACATGGCCTGGAGGACTCCGAGCGCGAGCAGGTCGTTGGCGCAGAAGACGGCGGTGGGCCGCTCGGCGAGGCCGAGGAGCCGGGCTCCCGCGTCGCGTCCGGCGGCCACGTCCAGGCGCTCGGTGGGCAGCTCGCGCAGCTGCTCAGGACCGAGGCCCGCCTCCCGCAGGGCGTTCAGCGCGCCCGTACGGCGGTCCCTCACCTGGCTGAGTCCGGGCGGTCCGCTGACGTACGCGATCGTGCGGTGCCCGGCGTCCACGAGGTGCCGCACGGCGAGCGCGCCGCCGGCCACGTCGTCGACCGAGACCGAGCACTCGGTGGTGCCCTCGGCGACCCGGTCGACCAGGACGAAGGGGATGCCGTGGCGGCGGAACGCCTCGATGTTGCGTCCACTCGCGTCCGACGGGGTCAGCAGCACCCCCCTTACCCGCTGCTCGGCGAAGAGCGACAGATAGTCGGCCTCCTCGCTCGGGGACTGCGCGCTGTTGCAGACCATCACCCCGAGTCCGGTCTCCCGCGCGGCCCGCTCGGCGCCGCGCGCGACGTCCACGAAGAACGGGTTGCCCATGTCGAGGACGAGAAGGCCCATGATCCGGCTGCGCCCGGCCCTGAGCTGGCGGGCCGACTCGCTGCGCACATAGCCGAGCCGGTCGATGGCGGACTGGACGCGTGCCCGGGTCTCGGAGGCCACGGAGTCCGGGCGGTTGATCACGTTCGAGACCGTGCCGACGGAGACTCCGGCGGCACGGGCGACGTCCTTGATACCCACCGACTGGGCCATCAGGCGGGAACCTCCAGAAGAACGAGAAGCGGCAGGCCGGCCCTCAGATTACCCGCGGGCGGGCCGGAAACAGTGGTCGTGCGGGCAGCCGGGGACCGCCGGCGGACAGGAGCGTCCGGTCGGTGTGCCCGGGGGTGCCGGGGGCACCCGGGGCCGGAGGAGCGGTCCCGCCGGACGTCTCCCCACGGCGCCGGGCAGGGTCCTTCGTCCTCGCGGCGCTCTCTCATGTACGGCTCCTCGGTCGGTCAGGGCGGCGGGTGGAGCGGTCAGGCGAGATGGAAGACCTCGGTGAGCGGCCGCATCGCCTCGTCGGGGCCGGCGCCGTCCAGTCCGGTGAAGAACGGCGCCATCTCCCGCTGCCAGCGGGCGTTGACGGCGGTCGCGTCCATCGCGGCCCGCGCGGCCGCGAAGTCCTCGGTCTCCAGATAGCCGACCAGCAGGCCGTCCTCGCGCAGGAACAGCGAGTAGTTGTGCCAGCCGGTGGCCGAGAGCGCGTCGAGCATCTCGGGCCACACGGCGGCGTGCCGCTCGCGGTACTCGTCGAGCCGGTCCGCGCGGACCTTCAGCAGGAAGCAGACACGTTGCATCAACGACCCTCCGGGGTCCGGGAGCCGGGCCGGCGCGACGCGGGGTGCGCCGGCCCGGCGCACCGTCAGAAGTCGAACTGGTCGATGTTCTTGGCGTCGAAGACGGTGGGCTTGCCGAGGCTGATCACACCGTCCTTGCCGATGGTGAACGAGCCCATGTCGCCGGCCTTGAAGGTCTCGCCCTCCTTGCCGGTGATCTGGCCCGAGGCGAGCGCGACGGCCGTGCGCGCGGCCAGCTCGCCGAGCTTGGCCGGGTCCCACAGCTCGAAGGCCTCGACGGTGCCGTTCTTCACGTACTTGCGCATGTCGTTGGGGGTACCGAGGCCGGTCAGCTTGACCTTGCCCTTGTACTTGGAGCCGGACAGGTACTGGGCGGCCGCCTTGATGCCGACGGTGGTCGGGGAGATGATCCCCTTCAGGTTCGGGTGCTCCTGGAGCAGACCCTGGGTCTGCTGGAAGGACTGCTGGGCCTCGTCGTTGCCGTAGGCGACCTTGACCAGCTTGACGTCCTTGTACTTGGGGTCCTTCAGCTCGTCCTTCATGTAGTCGATCCAGGTGTTCTGGTTCGTCGCGGTCTGCGCGGCGGACAGGATCGCGATCTCGCCCTTGTAGCCGATCTGTTCGGCGAGCAGTTGCACCTCGGTGCGGCCCAGGTCCTCGGCGCTCGCCTGGGAGACGAACGCGTTACGGCAGTCGGTCTTGGTGTCGGAGTCGTAGGTGACGACCTTGATCTTGTTCGTCATGGCCTGCTTGAGCGCGGTGCACAGGGCACCCGGGTCCTGCGCGGAGACCGCGATGGCGTCGACCTGCTGCTGAGTGAGGGTGTTGACGTAACTCACCTGGCCGCTGGTGTCGGTGGCGCTGTTGGTGCCGACCTCCTTGTACTTGGAGCCCAGTTCCGTCAGCGCCTTCTCGCCGCCCTTGTCCGAGGAGGTGAAGTACGGGTTGTTGACCGCCTTGGGAAGGAAGCCGACGGTGAGGCCCTTCTTGGTGGCCGCGCCGGGGTTCGCCGTGGCACCCGCGGCGGCGGATCCGCCCGAGTCCTTGACGTCGTTCTTGGTGGTGCCGCCGCAGGCGGTGACGGCCAGGGCGAGCGAGGTGACGGCGGCGAGCGCCGCGCAGGTACGGCGGATCGAGGTTCTGCGCATGGCTGAGGGTTCCTTTACGAGGGAGAGCGGACCGGGGTGACGAGTACGGGGCCGAGTCGGACGGGGTGACGAGTACGTGCCGAGTCGGGCGGGGTTACGGGGCCGGGGTCGGGCCGGCGGCTCTGCGGCCCGCCCTCGCCACGGAGATCTGGCGCCCGACCCGGGGGCCGAGCACGGAGACGACGAGCAGGACGCCGGTGACGACGATCTGCGACTGCGCGGAGACGTTGAGGAGGCTCATCACGTTCTGGAGCGAGCCGAGCAGGAAGACGCCCGCGACCGCGCCGCCGAGCGTGCCCCTGCCGCCGTCGAAGTCGATGCCGCCGAGCAGGACGGCGGCCACGACGGACAGTTCGAGCCCGGTGGCGTTGTCGTAGCGGGCGCTGGCGTAGTGCAGGGCCCAGAACACGCCGGTCAGGGAGGCCATGAAGCCGGTCGCGACGAACAGGATCAGCTTCTGCCGCCTGACCCGGATGCCGGCGAACCGGGCGGCCTCCTCGTTGGCGCCGATGGCGAACGCGGAGCGCCCGAACGGGGTGGCGTGCAGCACGACCACGGCGACGGCGAGCAGCACCAGGAAGAGCGGGAGTGCCTGGGGCACGAAGCTGCTTCCGATGCGTCCGGCCGCGAAGTCCTGGTACTGGGTGGGGAAGTCGGTGACGGCGTCGGAGCCGAGCACGATCTGGGCGATGCCCCGGTAGGCGGCGAGGGTGCCGATGGTGACGGCGAGGGACGGCAGTCCGAGCCGGGTCACCAGCAGGCCGTTGACGAGTCCGCACACCACGCCGAGGACGAGACAGAGCGGGATGATCGTCTCGATCGCCATGCCCTGGTTCCACAGCGCGCCCATGACCGATCCGGAGAGCCCGGCCGTCGAGGCGACGGACAGGTCGATCTCGCCGGCCACCACCAGCAGGGTCATGGGCAGGGCGATCAGGGCGATCGGCAGGGTGTTGCCGATCAGGAACGACAGGTTGAGGGAGTTGCCGAAGCCGTCCACGAAGGAGAAGGAGAAGAGCAGCAGGACGATGAGGAGGGCGCCGACGACCGTGTCCCAGCGGACGGCGCGCGCGAGAGCGGAGTCAGCCATGGCGGGCGTTCCTCTTCTTCAGTGCGGAGGCCACGCGCAGCGCGACGATCCGGTCGACCGCGATGGCGAGGATGAGCAGGACGCCGTTGATGGCGAGCACCCAGACGGAGCTGACGCCGAGGGCGGGCAGGACGCTGTTGACGGAGGTGAGCAGCAGGGCGCCGAGCGCGGCTCCGTAGACGCTGCCGGAGCCGCCGGTGAAGACGACGCCGCCGACCACGACCGCGCTGACGACGGTGAGTTCGTAGCCGTTGCCGGTGGCGGAGTCGACGTTGCCGAACCGGGCGAGATAGAGGGCGCCGGCGAGTCCGGCGAGTCCGCCGCAGACGACGTACGCGGTCAGGATGCGCTTGCGCACCGGGATGCCGGCCAGCCGCGCGGCCTCCGGGTTGGAGCCGAGCGCGTAGAGCTCGCGGCCGCTGCCGAAGTGTTTGAGGTAGTACGCGGCGACGACCAGGACGGCCAGGGCGATCAGCGCGAGATAGGGGACCGCCGAGAGGCCGCCGGAGCCGAAGTCGACGAAGCCGCCCGGGAGATCGGCCGCCGTGATCTGACGGGAGCCGACCCAGATGGAGTCGAGCCCGCGGATGATGTAGAGGGTGCCGAGGGTGACGACGAGCGCGGGTACCTGACCGAGGCTGACGAGCGCTCCGTTGACCAGTCCGCAGCCGATGCCGAGCAGCACCGCGAGCAGGACCGCGACGACGGGGTTGCCGCCGCCCTGGAGGTAGGTGCCGGCCGCGAAGGCGCTGATACCGAGGGTCGAGCCGACGGACAGGTCCACGTTGCGGGTGATGACGACGAGGGACTGACCGGTGGCGACCAGCACGAGGATGGTCGCGTTCAGGAGCAGGTCCTTGACGCCCTGCTCGGAAAGGAACTCGCTGTTGCCCAGCTGGGTGACGGCGATCATCACCAGGAAGACGGCCAGGATGGCGAGTTCGCGCATCTTGAAGACGCGGTCCACAAGCCGGGCGCCGCTGGACCTGGGCGCCTCGGTGGCGGGGGCGGGGGTGGGCGCGGTGACCGTCATGCGGCGGCCCTCCGGGCGGTGATCGGGGTCATGCGGGGAGCCCTC
Organism: Streptomyces sp. NPDC127038; assembly: GCF_042725875.1. NCBI lineage: Bacteria > Bacillati > Actinomycetota > Actinomycetes > Kitasatosporales > Streptomycetaceae > Streptomyces > Streptomyces sp. NPDC127038. The sequence goes on from NZ_JBHXDQ010000004.1 coordinate 125,445, forward strand.
TCGGCGGCTGTCGTACGGGGGGCTCTCGCCACGGCTGTCGTACGGGCGGCCCTCTCGGCGGATGTCATGCGGCGGCCCTCCCGGTGGCGGCGGCCATCACGGATTCCTCGGTGGCCTCGGAGCGCGGGATCTCGGCGGTGAGCCGGCCCTCGTGCATCACGAGCACGCGGTCGGCCATGCCGAGGATCTCGGGAAGGTCGGAGGAGATCATCAGGACGGCCACCCCGTCGGCGGCCAACTCGCTGAGCAGTCGGTGCACTTCGGCCTTGGTGCCGACGTCGATGCCCCGGGTGGGCTCGTCGACGATCAGCACCTTGGGGCCGGTGGCCAGCCATTTGGCGAGGACGACCTTCTGCTGGTTGCCGCCGGAGAGCGTGGCGACGGTGTCGGCGATCCGGGCGTACTTCACCTGGAGCCTGACCGCCCAGTCGAGGGAGCGGCTGCGCTCGGCCCCGCGGTCCATCAGGCCCGCCCTGACCGTCGAACGCAGCCCGGTCAGGCCGATGTTGCGCTCGATGGACATGTCCATCACCAGGCCCTGGGCGCGCCGGTCCTCGGGGACGAGGCCGAGTCCGGCGGCCATGGCGACGGAGGGGGCGCCGTTCGTCAGCGGCCGCCCGTCGACCTCGACCCCGCCCGCGTCCCAGCGGTCCACGCCGAACACCGCCCGGGCGACCTCCGTACGGCCCGCGCCGACGAGCCCGGCGAGTCCGACGATCTCGCCGCGCCGGACCTCGAAGGAGACGTCGGTGAAGACACCCTCCCTGGTCAGCCGGCGGACGCTCAGGGCGACCTCGCCGGCCTCGACGTGCTGCTTGGGGTAGAGCTCGTCGAGGTCGCGGCCGACCATCCGGCGTACCAGGTCGTCCTCGGTCATTCCGTCCAGGAGCTCGCTGGAGACGAGGGCCCCGTCGCGCAGGGTCGTGACGCGCCCGCAGATCCGGAAGATCTCCTCCAGCCGGTGCGAGATGAACAGCACGGCGGAGCCCTGCTCGCGCAGGGTGCGGACCACGCCGAACAGCCGCGCCACCTCGCTGCCGGTGAGGGCGGCGGTCGGCTCGTCCATGATCAGGACGCGGGCGTCGAAGGAGAGCGCCTTGGCGATCTCCACGATCTGCTGGTCGGCGATGGACAGTCCGCGTGCCGGGCGCTCGGGGTCGAGCTCGACGCCGAGACGCTTCATGAGGGCCGCCGTCGCGGCGCGGGTGGCCCTGTGGTCGATGCGGCCGAGGGCCCGCCGGGGCTGACGGCCCATGAAGATGTTCTCGGCGATGGACAGGTCGGGGAAGAGGGTCGGTTCCTGGTAGATCACCGCGATGCCCGCGTCGCGGGCGTCGGCGGGACCGTGGAAGACGGTGGGTTCGCCGTCCAGCAGCACCTGCCCGGCGTCCGGTCGGTGCACGCCGGCGAGCGTCTTGATGAGGGTCGACTTGCCCGCGCCGTTCTCTCCGGCCAGCGCGTGCACCTCGCCGGGGAACAGTTCCAGGGACACGTCCCGCAGGGCGCGGACGGCGCCGAAGGACTTCGAGATGTCCTTGAGCGCCAGCACCGGGGCGTGTCCCGTGTCGGACGGGTGGGTCATGAGGGGCTCCTCGACGACGCCGACGGGGCGGCCACGGCGTCGTGAAAGGTTTCAATTGGATTGCCGGGACGTTAGGCATGCCACCCAGGGCACGTCAATGGGTTCGGTTCGAAATTTTTCGGCACCCGGCTGTCACAAGAGGGTCACGACAACAGCCGCCCGCCGGAGGGGTTGACAGCCCTTCGGGGGGCTCATAACTTCGCTGCTGAATCGTTTCAGGGCAGCCGGGCAATGAGGCTGTCGCATCCGAAGTCGTAGGAGTCCCGAAGTGACCGACCTCGCCGCGGTGAAGGCCGCGCTCAAGACCCAGGCCGTCGAGACGCCGTCGTGGGCGTACGGGAACTCGGGCACCCGGTTCAAGGTGTTCGCGCAACCGGGCGTGCCCAGGACCCCCCAGGAGAAACTGGACGACGCGGCCAAGGTGCACGAGTTCACCGGCGCGGCCCCGACCGTTGCGCTGCACATCCCCTGGGACAGGACCGACGACTACGCGGCGCTCGCCAAGCACGCCGAGGAGCGCGGACTGAAGCTGGGCGCGATCAACTCCAACACCTTCCAGGACGACGACTACCGGCTCGGTTCCGTCTGCCACCCGGACGCGGCCGTGCGCCGCAAGGCGGTCGGCCACCTCCTGGAGTGCGTCGACATCATGGACGCGACGGGTTCGAGGGACCTGAAGCTGTGGTTCGCCGACGGTACGAACTATCCGGGCCAGGACGACCTGCGCGCACGGCAGGACCGGCTCGCGGAGGCCCTGGCGCAGGTCTACGAACGGCTCGGCGACGGGCAGCGGATGCTGCTGGAGTACAAGTTCTTCGAGCCCGCCTTCTACGCCACCGACGTCCCCGACTGGGGCACCGCGTACGCGCACTGCCTCAAACTCGGGCCCAAGGCACAGGTCGTGGTCGACACCGGCCACCACGCGCCCGGCACCAACATCGAGTTCATCGTGGCCACGCTGCTGCGCGAGGGCAAGCTCGGCGCGTTCGACTTCAACTCCCGTTTCTACGCCGACGACGACCTGATGGTGGGCGCGGCGGACCCGTTCCAGCTGTTCCGGATCATGTATGAGGTGATCCGCGGCGGCGGTTTCACCCCGGACGTCGCCTTCATGCTCGACCAGTGCCACAACATCGAGGCGAAGATCCCGGCGATCATCCGGTCGGTGATGAACGTGCAGGAGGCCACGGCCAAGGCGCTCCTGGTGGACGGTGCCGCGCTCGCCGAGGCGCAGCGGGGCGGGGATGTGCTGGCCGCCAACGCGGTGGTCATGGACGCGTACAACACCGACGTGCGGCCGCTGCTCGCGGAGGTCCGTACCGAGCTGGGGCTCGACCCCGATCCGGTGGCCGCGTATCGGCGGTCCGGGTGGGGGGAGCGGATCGCCGCGGAGCGGGTGGGGGGTGAGCAGGCGGGGTGGGGGGCCTAGGCCCCCTTGCCCGGCTGGGTTTCCCGGGCCGGCCGGCCCGGCGGGTCGCGTCTGCCCCGATCGGTGGTTCGCCGGGGGCGCGGTTCGTCGGGGCTGGTCGCGCAGTTCCCCGCGCCCCTGACGGGGCGCTTCTCCTCCCCTCTTCTCTTCTCTTTCTAAGGACCTGGAACATGGCACCCCATCCCGAAGCCGAGGCTCTGTTGGCGCGGTCGCGGCGGCTCGGTGGCGATCCGCGCAACACCAACTACGCGGGGGGCAACGCCTCCGCGAAGGGAACCGAGATCGACCCGGTGACCGGCGGGGACGTGGAGCTGATGTGGGTGAAGGGGTCCGGCGGGGACCTCGGCACCCTCACCGAGGCCGGACTCGCGGTGCTGCGGCTCGACCGGCTGCGGGCGGTGACCGAGGTGTACCCGGGCGTCGAGCGCGAGGACGAGATGGTCGCCGCCTTCGACTACTGCCTGCACGGCAAGGGCGGCGCCGCACCCTCGATCGACACGGCGATGCACGGACTGGTCGACGCCCCGCACGTCGACCATCTGCACCCCGACTCCGGTATCGCGCTCGCCTGCGCGGCCGACGGGGAGAAGCTCACGGCCGAGTGCTTCGGCGACCGGGTGGTGTGGGTGCCCTGGCGCCGGCCCGGCTTCCAGCTGGGCCTGGACATCGCGGCGGTCAAGGAGGCCAACCCGGAGGCCGTCGGCTGTGTCCTGGGCGGCCACGGCATCACCGCGTGGGGCGCCACCGCCGAGGAGTGCGAGCGCAACTCGCTGTACATCATCCGCACCGCCGAGGCGTTCCTCGCCGGGCGCGGGAAGGCCGAGCCGTTCGGACCCGTCGTCGAGGGGTACGAGGCGCTCGCCGCGCCGGAACGCCGTGAGCGGGCCGCCGCGCTCGCCCCGTACATCCGCGCCGTCGCCTCCCAGGACCGCCCGCAGGTCGGCCACTTCACCGACTCCGAGGAGGTGCTCGACTTCCTCGCCCGCGCCGAACACGGACGGCTCGCGGCCCTCGGCACCTCCTGCCCCGACCACTTCCTGCGCACCAAGGTCAGGCCGCTCGTGCTCGACCTGCCCCCCGCCGCCTCCCTCGACGAGACGGTCGCCCGGCTCGCGGAACTGCACGCCGAGTACCGCGTGGAGTACGCGGCCTACTACGAGCGGCACGCGCTGCCGGACTCCCCCGCGATGCGCGGCGCCGACCCGGCGATCGTCCTGGTCCCCGGGGTCGGCATGTTCTCCTTCGGCAAGGACAAGCAGACGGCGCGGGTGGCGGGCGAGTTCTACGTCAACGCGATCAACGTGATGCGTGGCGCGGAGGCCGTCTCGACGTACGCGCCGATCGAGGAGTCGGAGAAGTTCCGTATCGAGTACTGGGCCCTCGAGGAGGCCAAGCTCCGGCGGATGCCGCGGCCGGCGCCGCTCGCGGCCCGGGTCGCCCTGGTCACCGGAGCGGGCAGCGGGATCGGCCGGGCCGTCGCGGAAAGGCTGGTGGCCGAGGGCGCCTGCGTCGTGGTCGCGGACCTGAACACCGAGGGTGCCGAGCGGGTCGCGGCCGAACTCGGCGGACCCGACAGGGCGGTCGCCGTCGGCGTGGACGTCACCTCCGAGGAGCAGATCGCCGAAGCCTTCAAGACCGCGGCGCTGGCCTTCGGCGGTGTCGACCTCGTGGTCAACAACGCGGGCATCTCCATCTCCAAGCCGCTCCTGGAGACCACCGCGAAGGACTGGGACCTCCAGCACGACATCATGGCGCGCGGCTCCTTCCTCGTCTCGCGCGAGGCGGCCCGGGTCATGATCGCGCAGAAGCTGGGCGGCGACATCGTCTACATCGCGTCCAAGAACGCGGTCTTCGCCGGCCCGAACAACATCGCCTACTCCGCCACCAAGGCCGACCAGGCTCACCAGGTGAGGCTTCTGGCAGCCGAGTTGGGTGAGCACGGCATCCGGGTCAACGGAGTCAACCCGGACGGCGTGGTACGCGGTTCCGGGATCTTCGCGGGCGGCTGGGGCGCGCAGCGGGCGGCGACGTACGGGATCGAGGAGGAGAAGCTCGGCGAGTTCTACGCCCAGCGGACCATCCTCAAGCGCGAGGTGCTGCCGGAGCATGTCGCCGGGGCCGTGTTCGCCCTGACGGGCGGGGACTTGACGCACACGACCGGTCTGCACATTCCGGTCGACGCCGGCGTGGCCGCCGCCTTCCTGCGGTGACGCCGATGGGTTCCCCGGAGACCTCGCCCCTGCCCGCCGGTCCGGAGCGCGTCTACGCCGCCGTCGACCTCGGGGCGTCCAGCGGTCGGGTCATGGTCGGCCGCGTCGGGCCGGACACGCTCGGCCTGACCGAGGCGCACCGCTTCGCCAACCGGCCGGTCCGTGTCCCCGAGGGGCTGCGCTGGGACATCCTCGGGCTGTACGCGGGCGTCCTCGACGGGCTGCGCGCGGCGGGGCGGGTCGATTCCGTCGGCATCGACAGCTGGGCGGCGGACTACGGGCTGCTGGACGCCGGCGGAGCGCTGCTCGGCAACCCGGTGCACTACCGCGACGCCCGCACCGAAGGTGTCGCGGAGAAGGTGTGGGCGAGCGTGCCCGCGGCCGAGCTGTACGCGGCCACCGGACTCCAGTACGCGCCGTTCAACACCCTGTACCAGCTGACGGCCGCCCGCGGCTCCGCCCAACTCGCCTGTGCCGAGCATCTGTTGCTCATCCCCGATCTGCTGGCGTACTGGCTCACGGGCGAGCTGGGCACCGAACTCACCAACGCCTCCACCACCCAGCTGATCGATCCGAGGACCCGCGACTGGTCATACGGCCTCGCGGAGCGGCTCGGGATCGACCTGGGGTTGTTCCCGCCGCTGCGCCGTCCCGGTGACCGGGCCGGAACCCTGCTGCCGCGGGTGCTGGAGGAGACCGGGATGTCCGGCCCGGTGCCGGTGACCACGGTCGGCTCGCACGACACGGCCTCGGCGGTGGCCGCCGTGCCCGCGACCGGGGAGCGGTTCGCCTACATCTGCACGGGCACCTGGTCCCTGGCGGGTCTGGAACTGGACGCTCCCGTCCTCACGGAGGCGAGCCGGGCCGCCAACTTCACCAACGAACTGGGCCTGGACGGCACGGTCCGCTATCTGCGCAACATCATGGGGCTGTGGCTGCTCCAGGAGTGCGTACGGGAGTGGGGCGGCCCCGATCTGGGTGAACTCCTCGCGGCCGCCGCCGAGGTGGCGCCGCTGCGGTCGGTCGTGGACGCGGGCGACGCGGTGTTCCTCGCGCCGGGCCGGATGCCGGCACGGATCGCGGACGCCTGCCGTGCCACGGGGCAGCCGGTGCCCGGGTCCCGCGCCGAGATCACCCGCTGCATCCTCGACTCCCTCGCGCTCGCGCACCGGCGCGCGATCGAGCGGGCCGCGTCCCTCGCCGGGCATCCGGTCGACGTCGTGCACATCGTCGGCGGCGGCGCCCGCAACGAACTGCTGTGCCGGCTCACCGCCGACGCCTGCGGGCTGCCGGTCGTGGCGGGCCCGGCGGAGGCGGCCGCGCTCGGCAACGTCCTCGTCCAGGCAAGGGCGGACGGCCTGGTCGGCGACCTGGCCGGGATGCGCGCGCTGGTCGCCCGCACCCAGCCGCTCCGCCGCTACGAGCCGCGCGGCGACACGGCGGCGTGGGACGCGGCCGAGGCACGGCTCGGCACACGATGAAGCGCCGCACACCGTGAAGCACGCGGCGGGGCGTTCTTCCGCGATCGCGCGGGCCGCGCCGCCCCCACCGTGGGTGTGCGCCGCCCGGACGGCGGGCGCGCGCCTCCCCTGCGGCGCGCGGCCGCCACGTACCCTGCACCCATCCACGACCGACCCCGAGGAGCCGCGATGCGTGTCGCCCTGTTCCTGACCTGTATCAACGACACGCTGTATCCGGACACCGGCCGGGCCGTGGTGGACCTGCTGACCAGACTGGGTGTCGATGTCGACTTCCCGATGGGGCAGACCTGTTGCGGCCAGGCGCACTACAACACCGGGTACCGCCACGAGGCCGAGCCGCTCGCCCGGCGTTTCGCCGAGGTGTTCGGGGAGTACGAGGCGATCGTGACGCCGTCCGGATCGTGCGGGGCGATGGTGCGGGAGCTGTATCCGCGGATGGGGGAACGGGCCCGCGCCGAGGGACGCGGCGACACCCTGGCCCGGACCCTGGCGCCGGTCGTGCCGAGAACGTACGAGCTGACCGAGTTCCTGGTCGACGTCCTCGGGGTGACGGACGTCGGCGCGTACTACCCGCACACGGTGACCTATCACCCCACCTGTCACGGGCTGCGGAGTCTGGGACTCGGCGACCGGCCGCGCCGACTGCTGGAGGCGGTCGGGGGACTTGAGCTGCGGGAACTGCCCGGCGCCGAGGAGTGCTGCGGCTTCGGCGGCACCTTCGCCCTCAAGAACCCCGACGTCTCCGCGGCGATGGGCGCCGACAAGGTGCGCAACGCCGAGTCGACGGGCGCCGAGGTGCTGTGCGCCGCGGACAACTCGTGTCTGATGCACCTCGGCGGCACGATGGGCCGCCTCAGGACGGGGATGCGGCCCGTGCACATCGCGGAGATCCTGGCGAGCACGGCAGAGGAGCAGAGGGCATGAGCGGAACGTTCGTCGGGATGCCGGCCTTCCCCGAGGCCGCGCGCGAGGCCGTGGGCGACGCGACCCTGCGCGGCAATCTGCGGCACGCCACCCACACCATCCGCGCCAAACGCGCCAAGGCCGTCGCCGAGGTGTCCGACTGGGCGGAGCTGCGCGAGGCGGGCAAGCGGATCAAGGATCACACGCTCCGCCATCTCGACCGCTATCTCGTGCAGTTGGAGGAGTCGGTGACCGCGGCCGGCGGCGTCGTGCACTGGGCCGCGGACGCCGAGGAGGCCAACCGCATCGTCACGGAGCTGGTCAGGGCGACCGGGGAGAGCGAGGTCGTCAAGGTCAAGTCGATGGCCACGCAGGAGATCGGGCTCAACGAGGCGCTGGAGGTCGCGGGCGTCCACGCGTACGAGACCGATCTCGCCGAACTCATCGTGCAGTTGGGCAAGGACCGGCCCTCGCACATCCTCGTCCCGGCGATCCACCGCAACCGCGGCGAGATCCGGGACATCTTCGTCCGCGAGATGGGTGCCTGGGGCAGGGCGGCTCCCGAGGGACTCACCGACACGCCCGCCGAACTGGCCGAGGCGGCCCGGCTGCATCTCCGCGAGAAGTTCCTGCGGGCCAAGGTCGGCGTCTCCGGCGCCAACTTCATGGTCGCCGAGACCGGCACCCTCGTGGTCGTCGAGTCCGAGGGCAACGGCCGGATGTGTCTGACGCTCCCCGAGACCCTGATCTCGGTCGTCGGCATCGAGAAGATCGTCCCGACCTGGCGGGACCTCGAAGTGTTCCTCCAGACGCTGCCCCGCTCCTCGACGGCGGAGCGCATGAACCCGTACACCTCGATGTGGACGGGCACCACGGACGGGGACGGGCCCCGGGCCTTCCATCTGGTCCTGCTCGACAACGGCCGCACCGACACGCTCGCCGACGAGGTCGGACGCCAGGCGCTGCGCTGCATCCGCTGCTCGGCGTGTCTGAACGTCTGCCCCGTGTACGAGCGGGCGGGCGGGCACGCCTACGGCTCGGTCTACCCGGGCCCGATCGGCGCGATCCTCAGTCCCCAACTCCGGGGCACCGGGAGCGAGATCGACGCCTCCCTGCCGTACGCCTCCTCGCTGTGCGGCGCCTGCTACGAGGTCTGCCCGGTCGCCATCGACATCCCCGAGGTCCTCGTCCATCTGCGGGAGCGGCTGGTGCAGGGCGGCCGGGCGACCCGGGACGGCAACACGGTCGTGCTGCGGCCGGCCGGGGGACACGCGGCGGAGCGGGCGGCGATGCGCGCGGCCCGCTGGGCGTTCGGGCGTCCCGGCGCCCTGCGCGCCGGTCAGCGGCTGGCGTCCGGGACCCGCCGCTTCCACCCGCGGACCCTGCCGGGCCCCGGCAGGGCGTGGAGCGCGACCCGTGAACTGCCCACGGTCCCGGCGGAGTCGTTCCGTGACTGGTGGCAACGTACGGGCGGCGGAAAGGACATGACGAAGTGAGCAGCAGGGATCTGGTCCTGGGCCGGGTGCGCCGGGCCCTCACGGACGTGCCCCGGGACGACGACATGCCGTACGAGCAGGCGGTCGGCCGGAGTTATCTGCGCGAGCACGGCGCGCGCGATGCCGCCGGGACGGTCGACCTCCTCGCGGAGAACCTGGCGGACTACCGGGCGATCGTGCACCGGGCGACGGAGGAGGAACTGCCGTACGTCGTCATGCGGCTGCTCGCCGAGCGCGGGTCCCGGTACGTACTCGTGCCGCCGGGGCTGCCGCCCGCGTGGATGTCCGCGGCGGACCCCACCCGGGTCCACGACCGTGCGGTGAGCACGCCCCGCGAACTCGACGCGGTGGAGAGCGTGGTGACCGGCTGCGCCGTCGCCGTCGCCGAGACCGGCACGATCGTGCTGGACGGCGGCCCGGACCAGGGCCGCCGCCGGATCACACTGATCCCGGACCACCACATCTGTGTCGTCCGGGTCCCGGACCAGGTGGTGGCCTCGGTCCCCCAGGCGCTGGAACGTCTGGACCCGTCCCGCCCACTGACCTGGATCTCCGGCCCGTCCGCCACCAGCGACATCGAGCTGGACCGGGTGGAGGGGGTGCACGGGCCGCGAGTCCTTGAGGTGGTACTGGTGAGCCAGGAGTGACGCGTGCGACGCTCGACGGGCGGGCGCCGGAGCGGTCGACCCGCGGCTCCGGCCCGGCGCCGGAGGGAACGGGCGGCTGAGGGAGTCGGCGCGGACTGAGCCGGCAGGGAGGGACCGAGCGATCGGGGACGTACGGGCCGGACCGGACCGAGCCGGACCGGGCCGGGTCCATGACCCGCCTTCGTACCATCGCGATCACGGCTCCGACCAGGCATTGCGCCGGACCGTTCAGGTTGCGTTCAGGCTCGGAACGGCTCATGGCAAGTCATGCCCCAGAAGCGTCAAAGCCATGGCAAAGCCCTCTGTGACGCCGGGGGTCGGGCGTGTCATGGTGCCGCGCATGAGCACCGAGCACGTCACCCGTCAATCCTCGCCCGTCACCTCCGCCGCCGTCATGGCGAGCAAGGTCCCGGAAGTCACCCTGTACTTCTGGGTGATCAAGGTATTGACCACCGGAATGGGTGAGACGGCGTCCGACTTCCTGGCCCACGCGCTCGGGCCGATTCCCGCCGTGGGGCTCGGCGGCATCGCCTTCGCGGCCTCCCTGGTGCTCCAGTTCGCCGTCCGCCGCTATGTGGCCTGGATCTACTGGACCGCGGTCGTCATGGTGAGCGTGTTCGGCACGATGGCCGCCGACATCCTCCACGTCGGTCTCGGTGTTCCGTACCTGATCTCCACGCCGCTCTTCATGGTCGCGCTGGGCGCCGTGTTCGCCGTCTGGTACGCCAGCGAGCGCACGCTCTCCATCCACAGCATCCGCACCCGCCGCCGCGAGGTGTTCTACTGGGCCACGGTGCTCGCCACGTTCGCGCTCGGCACCGCGGCCGGTGACCTCTCGGCCACGATCGGCCTCGGCTACCTCGGCTCGGCCGTCCTGTACGCCGTCGCCATCGCCGTCCCCGCCATCGCGCACAAGTGGGGCACCCTGAACGCGGTCGCCGCGTTCTGGACCGCGTACGTCATCACGCGCCCGCTCGGCGCCTCGGTGGCCGACTGGATGGCGCTCAGCCACGCCCGCGGCGGTCTCGCGCTCGGCCTCGGGCCGGTCACCGCGGCCTGGACCGTCGCCATCGTCGGCTTCGTCGCCTACATGGCCATGTCCCGGCGCGACGTCCAGAACGGCGCGCTGGACACGGCCTCGGGCCTCTGACCCCACGCCCAGAAGCGCGCCGCAATCCTGGGTCCGTCGGCACTCCTAAAGAGGCGGCGGGTCCCGTTCCTCTCCGTCGAGCGAGCCCGGTCGCACAGTCGGCACCCAAACGGTGTCCCCCGACCGGGCTTCGCCCCATCCACCACCACGTGGACTTCGGGTCTTCCTCCCGCACCTCGGATCCCGCAACAACCGTCGCCAGGCGTTTCGAAAGGGAGTTCCCTCGGACCGTGGCATGGGTGTACCGCTCTGGTCGGTGTCCGGGGCGAAGTCACAGGTCCGCGCGGAGCCGTGCACGCTCTTCCTCCGGGTGCCGCGGTCGACGTTGGACAGGCGGATGATGCGCGGACCCGGTCCACCTCTGCCGATGCAGAAGGAACAGTCGGCCCGGACCGGCGAAATCCGGGCCTCGGGTTCATGAGGCCGACGATCCGGCTTGCCCGCGCTCAACTCCAGGAGTCGAGTCTCGCCCTGCTCCAGGGCATCCTCGACCTTGACGCACAAGTGCGGCTGTTGGGAGTGCATTTGGCTGGGCCGACTCGGAGCCGGTAGCCGTCGGCCCGCTGGAATCCGGTGGCGAACCTGCCGTCCCAGTCACGACCCGCGAAGTCACCAACCGACTTCGGGTGGGGTTCAAGGCCTGTGACCAGGCCGGAGTCACGAAGATCACAAGGTCACCTGATTCACCGTCGCATAGACTTGGCCAGTCGCGCGCCGGTCAAACCCTCTAAAAGCAGAGGGTTTTGACGGAGTTTTGCATTCAATGGATTGACCCCCATTGTCGCATCGCATTTCGCGCGGCCTCTACTACCGATAACTCAAAGGGGGAACTGCGCCATCATGTCCAAGAAGCGCATCACCACATTCCTGACTGTCGCCGCTGCCACACCCGTCCTCGTGCTGGCAACCTCGGGCAACGCCTCCGCCGACAGTCAGATCCACTGGCGGAACGCCCAGACGGGCGGCTGCCTGATCACCGAGGCGACCGTGGGCGCGGAGCACCGCGTCAGCACGGACGCGCCGGGCATGGTCCACTGTTTCGACCCGATCGGCCACCTCAAGAGCGACTGGTACGACGGCCAGAGCAACCTGGAGAGCTCCAACGGCGCCTGGACCGAAAAGTCGAACCAGGGCGAATGCCTGACCGCCTACTGGCAGGGCCAGGTCTACACCGAGCGGTGCTCCAGCCCGGCCAACTACTACGAGCAGTGGTACGAGAAGTGGACCGGGGACGGCTTCAACCTGGTCAACCGGGAGACCGGTCAGTGCCTCGACAGCAACTCCCACGGCGACGTGTACACCCTCGCGTGCAACGGCGGCCGGTACCAGGTCTGGAAGTAGCCACATGCCCCTCGACGCCCGGCCGTCTCGGCCGGGCGTCGCCCGAACACAGTGGTCGCCGTCCGCGAGGCGATGTGACGACCGGAACCGACCACACCAGCCGTCATCGGTGCGCACGGCGGGCCTGCCACCCGCCAGGTGCTGGTGCACTGCGCTGCCGGCCCCGCGGATGCGCGGCAGATGTACCGTTCAGGTCTCAGCTCCTGGTGCAGCAGCCATCCCGCTCTCCCATCGCGAAGATCACCCGACCGGGCACGGCGGACGGCATCGCGGAAGCGAGCGCCGAACGACAGCGCCCTCGGCCTCGGTGCCGGGGCGTAGCCCTTGCCGCTCTTCTCGGTCACCGGCCACCGCGGCAACGCGGCTGGGCGGCCCGCAGGATCCGAAAAGGCACCGAGCGTCCGGCACGCGCCACCGGAACGCACCTCATCGCCTCCGGCATCTCCGGTGCCATCCAGCACCGCGCCGGCATGCGGACCTCGAAGACGATCGCGGCGATCGACAAGGACGCCGAGGTGCTCGTCTTCGGCCTCGTCGACTGCGGCATCCTGGGCGACCTCTTCGACGTCGTCCACCGGCGCACCGAGGGGATCAAGATCCGCAAGGGCTGATGCCGCATCTGCCCTGCCCCGGCTCCGGTGGACGCCACTCCCGGCTCAGCGCACCCGTCCCCGTGGCTTCAAGGCGACCGGGGGCAGTTCCGGGGCGGACAGCGGTGCCCCGTCGTAGCCCTTCACCTCGCCGAAGCGGGTTCCCTTGGCCCAGTCCTCGCGGGCCTGTTCGATGTCCTCCTGGGTGCGGCCGATGAAGTTCCACCACATGATCAGCTCCTCGTCGAACGGCTCGCCGCCGAGCAGCATGAGGCCCGCGTCGGTCGCGGCGCTCAGCGGGAGCTCGGTGCGGCCGCAGCCGAGATAGAGCATGGAGCCGGGGAGCACCGGTACGCCGTCCACCCGGGCCTCGCCGGACATGGCGAGGACGGCGTACTCGAAGTCGGGCTCCAGCGGCAGCCGTACGTCCGTGCCGGCCGTCAGGGCCAGGTCGGCGCCGACGATCGGCGTGTACGTCGTGCCGGGCGAGGCCGCGCCGTCGAGCGTGCCCAGCAGGAGCGTGGCCCGCAGGCCGGGGGCGGTGACGACGGGCAGTTCGGCGTGGTGCTCGAAGTGCGGGTCGGTGTGCCGGTGGCTGTCCGGGAGCGCGACCCAGAGCTGCGCGCCGTGCAGCAGGCGGGAGTGCGCGCGGGGGCTCTCCTCGGAGTGGCTGATCGCGCGGCCCGAGGTCATGAGGCCGAGCTCGCGCGGGCGGATCGTCTGGAGGCTGCCCGTGGAGTCGCGGTGCAGCACCTCGCCCTCGTGCAGCCAGCTGACGGTCTGGAGGCCCATGTGCGGGTGCGGCGGGACCTGCATGCCGGGCTCGTCGGCGATGTCGTCGGGCCCGTAGTGATCGACGAAGCACCACGCGCCGACCATCCGCCGGCCCAGATTGGGCAGCAGACGCCGGACCTCGGTCGCCTCGCCGAGCTTGACCCGGCGGGGGCTGAGGAGTTCGCGCACCGGCTCGGCCACCACGAACCCGCGGCCGCCACAGGGGGCGGGAACCGCCTCCCGATCAAGATTGCTCATGCCCGACAACCTAGCCCCGCCGGGGGCCTCTCGTCAGTCCATCGATCGGCACATTGAGGGGCACTTGACCCAGAACCGGCGCGGCTGCCCGGGAGCGCGGCCGTACGTCCGCACACGCCGGCCGGGGCCGTTCGGGGCCGGGCGGCGAGCCGGGAGGAGCTGAGCGGCGAGCCGGGCGGGCCGACCGGAGGGGGCGGCCGGAGGGGGCGGCCGGAGGGGGCGGCCGGAGGGGGCGGCCGGAGGGGGCGGCCGGAGGGGGCGGCCGGAGGGATGGGGACAATAGTAGCCATGGACATAGTAGCCATGTACCGTATCTCTCATGAGTTCAGCGAAGCAGGCCGCCGAGTACGCGACGCCCGGATTCCTCGTCTGGCGGCTGTCGATGAAGTGGCGCGTCGCGGTGGACCGGGCCGTGGGCCCGCTGGGCCTGACGCACGCGCAGTACTCGCTGGTGGCGTCGCTGTACGGCATGCACCGGGCCGGGGAGCACCCCAGCCAGCGCCGGCTCGCCGACCACACCGGACTCGAACCGCTCTACGTCTCGAAACTGGCCCGCTCCCTGGAGGCGGCCGGCCTCCTCGACCGCACCCGGGACCCGGCGGACCCCCGGGCCGTGCGGCTGACCCTCACCGACGAGGGGCGCGAGGTGACCCTGCGCGCCATCACCGTGGTCCAGGGCCTGCTTGAGCAACTGCTCGAACCCCTGGGCGGCCTAGGCGGCGAGCGCACACGGGCGTTCAGCAATGAACTGGCCGCCCTGCTCGACGTACCGCTCGATCCGCCCACCGAGGCCGAACCGCGCTCCGGCCGAGCGCCACGGCCTGACGAGCACTCCGCACCCTACGCACATTCCGAACATTCCAAACATTCCGAAGAGGTTCCACCCGAGGAGTAGCCATGACCAGCCCAGTCACCCCCGTTCCCTCCGCTCCCCCCGTCAACGGCCAGGTCATCGGCCTCGCCCACTACGCGTCCCGCGCCGCCCTGGAGCGGGTGCTGGCCCGCAGCGGCACCACGTTCGAGCAGTCGGTGGCCCTGCGGGCCGTGTCCGACGGCGGCGGGACCACCGAGCGCGCCCGGGTCACGGACCGGCTCACCGCCGGCCTGAAGATCGAGGAGGCGGCGGCCCGCAGGACCGTCGAGGAGCTGACGGCACGGGGACTCCTGGAGGAGCCGGCGCCGGAGCAGGTGTCGCTGACCGACTCCGGGCGGGAGCTGTTCGCGTCGGTCCGGGCCGCGGGCGACGCGATCGCCGCCCGGGTGTACGCCGGGATCCCGGCCGAGGACCTGGCCGTCGCGGGGCGCGTACTCGCCCTGGTGACGGAGCGGGCCAACGCGGAACTCGCCGGGGCGTAGCCGACGCGCCGACTAGTGGAATATTCAACCGATCAGCGTGGTTGTGGCGCGTCGAAGGAGGTCAGTGGTGGACATGACGTACTACGACCACGGGACGGCCGCGGAGCGCTGGGAGCGCGGGCGGATGTTCTTCGAGGCCAAGGACTACGCGGCCGCGGCCCGTGTCCTGGGCGGACTGGTCGAGGAGGTGCCGGAGCAGACCGGACCCCGGCTGCTGCTGGCGCGTTCCTACTACCACTCGGCCCAACTGCGGCGCGCCGAGACCGAGTTGCGCACCATCGTGGAGCGCGACCCGGTGGAGCACTACGCCCGTCTGATGCTGGGCCGCACCCTCCAGCGCCTCGGCCGCCCCGACGAGGCGGCATCCCACCTGCGCATCGCGTCCGCGCTCGGTGGCGAGTTCGAGGAAGCCTGAGACGGGCCGTCTCCGGTGATTCCGGGGTCGGACCCGGCCATGTCGGGCCCGGCCTCGGCGGCCGTCGGGGCCGGACCCGACCGGCGCGGCCCGGCGTTGTGACCGGTGCCATACGAGGAATGTCCCCCGACTCCGCCCGTGCCGCCTCGATCGCTTTGCTTCCGCTTGGCATCCTGGCGGGATGGGATCCGAACCTGACCGCAGCCCCCCGCGCATCCCCCTGAGCGACCTGGTCGAAGAACTCCTCGGTCACGAGGGGCCGTTGCCCATCGTCGCGGCCGGTGATCCCGTGCTGCGCCGGGGCACGGAGCCCTTCGACGGGCAGCTGGACCCGGACCTGCTGGCCCGGTTCGTCGCCGCCCTGCGTGCCACGATGCACGCGGCGCCCGGCGTCGGCCTCGCCGCACCGCAGGTCGGGGTGCCGCTGCGGATCGCCGTCATAGAGGACCCGGCGCCGGTCTCGGACGAGATCCGCCTCGTACGCGGACGGGTGCCGCTGCCGTACCGCGTGCTGGTCAATCCGTCGTACGACGGGATCGGCCCCGGGCGGGCCGCGTTCTTCGAGGGCTGTCTGAGCGTTCCGGGCTGGCAGGCCGTGGTGGCCCGGCACGACCAGGTGCGGCTGACGGCGCTCGACGAACACGGGCTCGCCGTCGACGAGGTCTTCAGCGGCTGGCCCGCCCGCATCGTCCAGCACGAGACGGACCACCTGGACGGCGTGCTCTACCTCGACCACGCGGAGCTCCGCTCCCTGTCCTCGAACCAGGCGACGGCGGAACTCTGGCCCCAGCCGACACCGCGACGGGCAGCCGAGGCCCTCGGGTTCGTCCTGCCGGAATGACGTCCCCGCCCGGTGGTTCCGCGGCAGGGGCCGCCCCCGGAAGGGGCGACCTGCCGAAACGAACGGGGCCGGAGGAGCACGGTCAGAGGCGGTCCGTGCCGGGCCGGCCGCCACCCCGCGGGCCGGTCTCCGACCCACCGATCCGGAAATCGAGCCGGCGGCGGCATCGCCCGCACACCGACACCGTGGCGACCAACGGCTGACCGGAGCAGCCGAAGAAGGGTTCGCTACGGGGCGAGCGCGGGACCTCCGCCGCGCAGTGCGGGCATCGCCGCACGTCGTCGCGAGACGTCATCGCCGGCCCCTCCCGCCGACGACGGGCACACCGAGCGCCAGGCCCGCGGCCAGCGACAGCAGCCACGCCCTCTCCTGGAAGTCCCCCGCCTGGACCGGGGACGACATCACCAGCACGACACCCAGCACCAGCACGGCCACGAAGGACGCGATGGGACCCGGCAGGTCCAGCCTGAATTCGACGAGCACGAGAGTCTCCTTGTCTCCGAGCGGAAGACCGCTCCCAGGAGTCTGGAACGGGGCTGGTGCAGGGACAACGCCTGGGATACACGCGTAGAACTTCACGGGCGCGGGGAACGCAGGCACGGACATCGGCGAATGCCTGTGGCAATGACGGACGATGACGGACACTCAGTAGCGTTGTGTGCCGATCGCCGAGGGGGGAACCATGTCCGGCCCGAGCGGATCACCGCCCGAACCCCAGCTCGCGTTCGCGGCCCGGTTGCGCGAGCTGCGACGCCGCACCCTCGTCGAACCCACGGAGGAGGCACTCGCCAGGAGGATGGGGTGCGCGCGCAGCACCGTCTCCGCGATCCTGAACGGCCGCCGCTTTCCCAGTTGGCCCCACACGGCAGCGTTCGTGGAGGCGTGCGACGGTGTCACGAAGGACTGGCAGGAGGCCTGGCTGCGGGCCAGGCGACAGATCGACGAGGTACGCCAGCAGGCGCGGGGACCCGCCAACACGCCGACGCAGGCGGCGCTTCCGGAGGGGCTGGAGGTCGGCGGCGAAGCGATGCTCTCCGCGCGCTGGTACCGGAACAACCGCGAGTTCTACCTGGCGGCCGCCGAACGCGTCCGCCTGGCACGGTCGGAGATCCGGGTCACCTACACCCGCCGGTATCCGCCGACGCAGTACACCACTCCGGCGTCCGCCGAGTACTTCGAGTCCATTCTGAACTGGGCACGTGCCGCGAGCGACGACGAACGGTGCGTGCGCCGCATCATCGGGGTGCCCGAACGCGAGGGGTGTCCCGACAAGGCCATGCTGTCCTGGGCCCGCGATCACTACGAGGACAGCAAGGACATCCTCAACTACGAGGCCAACGTGCTGCGATGGACGGCGGCTGCCGACGATCTGAACATGGCCCTGATCGACGACAGCGTGGTGTTCCTGGCCTTCTCCGGAGGCCCGCGCCAGAAGCTCAACTGCTTCAGCGTCGAGGATCCCACCTTCATGAGCTACTTCGCGGCCCACTTCGATCAGCTCTGGGCCGCTCTCCAGCCGCTGGCCACGTATCTCGAAGAAGCGCCCGGCGACGACGAGACGCCCGGGTGAGGTGACGTCGAGGGGGGCGGGCGAGCCCCCATGGACCACCTGGTGGCGCGTCGCCGGTCCGCCGGGAGGTGCTCGTCCGGTTGTCCCGGCCCGTAATTCACGGGCGCCCCGCCCCCGCCTCCGTTAGCCTGCCGGTATGTCTACGCCCCGCGTCTCTTAGCTCCAGGACCCGCTTCCACGCCACACGTGTGTCCTTGAGCCGATTGACCTCTGGAGCGTTTTCCCATGATCACCGTTCGCGGTGCCGACGTGCGCGCCGGTGCCCGGCTGCTGCTGTCCGGCATCTCCTTCACCGTCTCCCCCGGCGACCGCGTCGGCCTGGTCGGCCGTAACGGCGCCGGCAAGACCACGCTGCTCAGCACCCTCGCGGGGCTGCGGCCTCCCGCCGCCGGTTCCGTCTCCCGTACCGGGCCCGTCGGCCATCTCGCCCAGGACCCGGCGGCTGCCGACCCCACGGTCACCGTCACCGCCCGGATCCTCTCGGCCCGCGGCCTCGACCGTGCCGTACGGGACCTGCGGGCCGCCGAGGCCGCGATGGCCGACGGATCCGAGCGCTCGATGGACGCCTACGTGCGCGCCGAGGCCGAGTTCCAGGCACGCGGCGGATACGCGGCCGAGGCCGAGGCGGCCCGGGTGGCCGCCGGCCTGGGGCTGCCGGTCCGGGTGCTGGACCAGCCGGTCGGCACCCTCTCCGGCGGGCAGCGGCGCAGGGTCGAACTGGCCCGCGTCCTGTTCGCGGACGCCGGCGTCCTGCTCCTCGACGAGCCGACGAACCATCTGGACGCCGACGCGACCGCCTGGCTGCGCGGGTTCCTGGCCGGCCGCCGGGCGGGGCTCGTCCTCATCACCCACGACACCTCCCTGCTGGCCGACGTGGTCAACCGCGTCTTCCATCTGGACCCGCACCGCGCCACGCTCGACGTCCACAACACCGGCTGGTCCGCCTACCTCGCCCAGCGCGACGCCGACGAGCGACGGCGGGCCCGGGAGCGGGCGAACGCCGAGCGGAAGGCCGCCGCGCTGCACGCCCAGGCCGACAAGATGCGCTCGCACGTGGCGACGGCCGTGGCCGCCAGGAACATGGACCGCCGTGCCGACCGCCTCCTCGCCGGACTCGAACCGGTCCGGCGGACGGAGAGGGCGGCCCGGATCCGGCTGCCCGAACCGGCCCCGTGCGGACGGATGCCCCTCGGCGCGGTCGCGCTGGCCAAGTCGTACGGCACGCTGCGCGTCCTCGACGGCGTGGACCTCGCCGTCGACCGGGGCAGTCGGCTGGTGATCCTCGGCCCGAACGGCTCGGGCAAGACGACGCTGCTGCGGCTGCTCGCCGGTCACGACGATCCGGACAGCGGGCGGGTGGTGCGCGGGCACGGGCTGCGTCTCGGCTACTTCGCGCAGGAGCACGACACCCTGGACCCCGCCGGAACGGTCCGCGGCCATCTCGCCGCGGCCGCGCCCGGTCTCGGCGACGGGGAGGTACGGCGGGTGCTCGGCTCGTTCCTGTTCACCGGCGACGACGCCGACAAGCGGGTCGGGGTGCTCTCCGGCGGCGAGAAGACCCGGCTCGCCCTGGCCGGGCTCGTCCACTCGGGCGCGAACGTGCTCCTGCTGGACGAGCCCACCAACAACCTGGACCCGGCCTCGCGCGCCGAGGTCCTGGCCGCGGTGGCCACGTATCCGGGCGCGATGGTCATGGTCACCCACGACGAGGGAGCCGTCGACGCCCTGCGCCCGGACCGGGTGCTCCTGCTCCCGGGCGCCGACGACGACCTGTGGAGCGAGGAGTACCGGGAGCTGGTGTCCCTGTCCTGATCGCGGAGGGGGCCGCGCGGGTCCCGGCGCCTCACGCGTCCCGGTACGCCTCCAGCAGCCGCAGCCAGACCTCGCTGACCGTCGGGTAGGACGGGACCGCGTGCCACAGGCGGTCCACCGGTACCTGGCCGACGACGGCCACGGTCGCGGAGTGGATCAGTTCGCCGACGCCGGGGCCGACCAGGGTGAGCCCGAGGACGATCCTGCGGTCCAGGTCGACGACCATGCGGGCCTTGCCGCGGTAGCCGTCCGCGTAGAGGCCCGCGCCCGCGACCGAGGCCATGTCGACGTCCACCGCCCTGACCCGGTGGCCCGCCTGCTCCGCCTCCGCGAGGGACAGGCCCACGGCCGCCGCCTCCGGGTCGGTGAAGACGCACTGGGGTACGGCGGCGTGGTCGGCGGTGGCGGAGTGCGCGCCCCAGGGGTCCGTCTCCAGCAGCGGTACTCCCGCGGCGCGGGCGGCGATGGCGGCACCCGCGATCCGGGCCTGGTACTTGCCCTGATGGGTGAGCAGCGCCCGGTGGTTGACGTCACCGACCGCGTAGAGCCATTCGCTGCCGACGACCCGGAGGCTGTCGTCGACCTCGATCCATCCGCCCGGCTCCAGGCCGACCGTCTCCAGGCCGATGTCGTCCGTGTGCGGCACCCGGCCGGTCGCGAACAGGATCTCGTCGGCCTCGATGCGGTCCCCGGTGTCCGTGAGGGCGACCACCGTCGAGCCCTCGCGCGACACGGCGGTCACCGAGGTGCCGGTGCGGACGTCCGCGCCCGCCTCGGTCAGCGCCTCGGCGACGAGTTCCCCGGCGAAGGGTTCCATGCGGGGCAGCAGTCCCTTGCCGCGGACCAGGAGGGTGACCCGGGAGCCCAGTGCCTGCCAGGCCGTGGCCATCTCGGCGGCCACGACACCGCCGCCCACCACGATCAGCCGTCCGGGAACCGCGTGGGCGCTGGTCGCCTCGCGGCTCGTCCAGGGCTTGACCTGGGCGAGGCCGGGCAGGCCGGGGAGCTGGGCGCGGGTGCCGGTGCAGACCGCCACCGCGTGCCGGGCGGTCAGGACCGTGCGTCGTCCGTCGGGGCCTTCGACCGTCACGGTGCGCGGTCCGGCGAGCCGGCCGTGTCCGCGGTGGAGGTCGGCACCGATACTGTCCAGCCAGGCGAGCTGGCCGTCGTCCTTCCAGTCCGAGGTGAACCAGTCGCGGTGGGCGAGTACCGCGGAGGCGTCGAGGGGGCCTTGCACGGCGGCGGCGAGGCCGGGTACGCGGCGGGCGTCGGCGCGGGCGATCGCCGGGCGGAGGAGTGCCTTGCTGGGCATGCAGGCCCAGTACGAGCACTCGCCGCCGACCAGTTCGCTCTCCACGACCGCGGTGGAGAGGCCGGCGGCGCGTGCGCGGTCGGCGACGTTCTCCCCCACGGGTCCGGCACCGAGCACCACGACGTCGTAGGCGATGGATTCCGTTTCCGTCATGGGGCCAGTCTGGTTGCTGGTGTGCGCCGTGGCCACACGGGTACGGGCCCGGAATAGGCCCCCGGTGGGTGGCGTTGTGCTGACCGGCATGACCCGTACGCGAGGAAGAGGGAAATGGAATGAGCAGCACCGTTGAGCTCACCAAGGAGAACTTCGACCAGACGGTCACGGACAACGGGTTCGTCCTGATCGACTTCTGGGCGTCCTGGTGCGGGCCGTGCCGTCAGTTCGCCCCGGTCTACGAGAAGGCCGCCGAGGCCAACCCCGACCTGGTCTTCGCCAAGGTCGACACGGAGGCGCAGCCGGAGCTCGCGGCGGCGTTCGACATCCAGTCGATCCCGACGCTGATGATCGTCCGCGACCAGGTCGCGATCTTCGCCCAGCCCGGTGCGCTGCCCGCCGCCGCGCTGGACGACATCATCGGGCAGGCCCGGAAGCTGGACATGGACGAGGTCCGCAAGTCGGTCGCGGCGCAGCAGGGCAAGAACGCCTGACGGGCCGGGGGCGGCCGCCGCCGGCCCACGGGCTCTAGAAGGGGTACCCCGCCACGTCCCCGCGCACGGTCGTCCAGCGGACGTCGGTGAAGGCGTCGAGATTCGCCTCGCCGCCGAAGCGCGCGCCGGTGCCGGAGGCGGCGGTGCCTCCGAAGGGGGCGACCGCCTCGTCGTTGACGGTCTGGTCGTTGATGTGCGCGATGCCGGTCGGGATGCGTTCGGCGAGGTCGAGGCCGCGGGCGGTGTCCCGGGTGACGATGCCCAGGGAGAGTCCGTACGGGCCCGCCGCGGCCAGGGCGGCGGCCTCGTCGAGGGTGGCGAAGGAGCGGACCGGGGCGACCGGGCCGAAGACCTCCTCCGCGTACGCCGGGGTGGTGTCGTCGACTCCGGCGAGGACGGTCGGCCGGTAGAAGAGCCGGTCGTGCGTGCCGCCCGCCGCCAGTTTCGCTCCGCCCGCGGTGCTGGACTCCACCAGTCCGTGGATCTTGGCGAGTTGGGCCTCGTCGATGACGGGCCCGAGGTGCACCTGCTCGCGGTGCGGGTCGCCGACGGCCAGGGAGTCGGCCTTGGCGGCCAGCCGTTCCACGTACTCCTCGTACAGGGAGGCGTGGACCAGGTGGCGGCCGGTGGTCATGCAGATCTGGCCCTGGTGGAAGAACGAGCCCCAGGCCGCCGTGGAGATGACCGCGTCGAGGTCGGCGTCCTCCAGGACGACGAGGGCGGAGTTCCCGCCCAACTCCAGGTGCGCGCGCTTGAGATGGCGTCCGGCGGCCTCGCCGACCGCGCGTCCCGCGGCGGTCGAGCCGGTGAAGGAGATGACCGGGACCAGGGGGTCGGTGACCAGGGCCCGGCCCGCCTCGGGCCCGCCGGGCAGGACCTGGAGCAGCCCGTCCGGCAGGCCCGCCTCGGCGAGGACGGCCGCGAGGGCGAGGCCGCCGCACACGGCCGTGCGCGGGTCCGGCTTCAGGACGACGCCGTTGCCGAGGGCGAGCGCGGGGGCGACCGAGCGGATGGAGAGGATCAGCGGCGCGTTGAACGGCGCGATCACGCCCACGACGCCGACCGGGACACGGCGGGTGTACGACAGCCGCGGAGCCTCCGAGGGCAGGACCTGTCCGGTGGGGCGGGAGGCGAGGGCGGCCGCCTCGTAGCACTCCTGGGCGGCCACGTGCAGTTCGAAGTCGGCCTTGCCGGGGATGGAGCCCGACTCCCGGACGATCCAGTCGCGCAGTTCGCCGGCGTGCGCGGAGAAGAGGTCGCCCGCCCTGCGCAGTACGGCGGCGCGGACGAAGTGCGGGGCCCTGGCCCATTCGGCCTGGGCGGCGCGGGCGGTCCGCGCGGCCGTCGCGACGTCCTCGGGTCCGGCGAGGGTGAGGGTGCCGAGGCCCTCGCCGGTGGCGGGCTCGGTGACGGTGTGGGTCTCGCCCCGAAGCGGGTGGGACTGCCAGGTCGTGGGGTCGAGCAGCGGCATGTCGGCTCTCCGATCGTTCACTGATCAGCAGCGGGGGACTCGCCGGGCCCTGCGGCTCGGGGCAGTGGAAGTCCCGTGTAGTTCGCGGCCAGTTCGGCGGCTGCGGGGCGGGAGGCCGTGATCCGGCGCAGCCGGGCGAGCTGCATCCGGTGTTCGAAGGCATCCCCATCTGGTTGAGCGTGCAACATTCTAGTCATGTCGTACGAGAACCGGGTGGCCTGCCACACCCGTTCGAGCGCCAACTCCGAGTAACTGTCGAGGAGTTCGGTCGAACCGGTGCGGTGCAGCGCGGCGAAGCCGCGGGCCAGGAGCCGTACGTCGGAGACCGCGAGGTTGAGACCCTTGGCGCCGGTCGGCGGCACGATGTGGGCGGCGTCCCCGGCCAGGAACAGCCGTCCGTGGCGCATCGGCTCGTGCACCCAACTGCGCATGGGGGTGACCGACTTGGCCGTGACGGGCCCGCGTTCGAGGCGCCAGTCGCCGTCGACAGCGAACCGCGCGGCCAGTTCGTCCCAGACGCTCTCGTCGCTCCAGTCGGCGGGGTCGGTGCCGTTGGGGACCTGGAGGTAGAGCCGGGAAACCGTCGGGGAGCGCATGCTGTGCAGGGCGAAGCCCCCGGCGCCCCTGGCGTAGATCAACTCCTCGCAGGAGGGCGGCACATCGGCCAGGATGCCGAGCCAGGAGTACGGGTAGTCGTGCGCGTACGAGCGGCCCGTCCCGGCCGGGAACGCGGCGCGCGCGACGCCGTGACCGCCGTCGCAGCCCACCACCCAGTCGCAGGTCAGCGTCCGCTCGCGCCCCTGGTGGGTGAACCGCACGACGGGCGAGGCACTGTCCGGCTTCTCCACCGCGAGCGCCTCGGCCTCGAACAACAGGGGCGGTCCGTCGGCGAGTTGGAGGGCGACGAGGTCCTTCACGATCTCCGTCTGGGCGTAGATCGTGACGGTCCGGCCACCGGTGAGCCCGGGGAAGTCGACGTGGTGGCGCTCGCCCTCGAAGCGCAGCTCGATCCCGTGGTGGACCAGGCCCTCGGCGTCCAGCCGCTCGCCCGCCCCGCAGGCGCGCAGGGCGTCGACCGTGCCCTGCTCCAGCATGCCGGCGCGCTGGCGGTGCTCGACGTGGTCGCGCGTCCTGCTCTCCAGGACGACACAGTCGATCCCGGTCCGGTGGAGCAGCCGGGCCAGCAGCAGCCCCGCCGGGCCTCCGCCGATGATGCCGACCGTGGTCCGCATGACACGCCTCCGCTGTCCGAGGGTCCGCTGCCGCCGTCCCGGGCTCCGGCGCGGTGACCGGTCCGGGGCCCGGCCGCGCACGGGCCGCGCCGATGCCGCCTGCCGCGGCCACCGGCCTCTCCCGGCCGGCCCGCCGCGGCACCAGCCTCTCTCAGCTGGACGCGCGATGCACCACTCGTGCACCCAGCACCTCGTGCGTCCCGGGTCCGGCACCCGGTTCGCGGACCGCCCGGTCCACCAGTTCCGCGAGGTCGCGGCCCGAGGGCAGGTCGAGGTGCACGGTGCTGAGCCGGGGTCTGAGCAGCCGGCCGAGCATGAGGTCGTCGGCGCCCACGACGGCGGTCTCCTCGGGCACGGCCACGCCCTCGTCCTGGAGCGCGCGCATCAGGAGCATCGCGTACTCGTCGTTGTAACCGAAGACGGCGTCGAGGCCGAGGGAGCGCCAGCGCGCGGCGAGCCGGGACGCGGCCTCCTCCTCGTACGCCAGGGGCAGCTCCGTCACCGTCGCGTCCGTACCGCTCAGGGCCCTGCGTACGCCGTCCAGGCGGGGCCGCGAGAAGACCTCGAGTCCGCTCTCCTCGGGCATCACCACGCCCACGCGGCGGCGGCCCACCGACAGCAGATGGGCGGCCGCGCAGTGGCCGACCCGGTCGTGGTCCATGAGCAGCGCGTGGGCGCCCTCGACGCGTTCGGGACCCAGCGTGAGCACGGCGCGGGCGCCGGCCCGCTTGAGGACCGCCAACCCCTGGGGGCCGAGGCCGCTGCCGGGCACCAGGACGGCCACGGGGCGCAGTTCGGCCCAGGCGCGGGCGGCCTCGTCGCCGCGCAGGCCGACGCTTCCGTACTGCACGACCGTGTAGTCGAGCCGCCCGAGCTCGGACTGGAGTTCGGCGAAGAACTGGTGGTAGAGCGGGCCCACGGGGACGGCAGGGGCGGGCATCAGGACCATGCGGCTGTGTCCGGCACGCAGGCTGCGGGCGGCCGCGTGCGGCACGTAGCCGAGTTCCTCGGCGGCCTCGCGGACCCGGCGCCGGGTGGGCTCGCTGATGCGGACGGCGCTGGTGTTGTTCAGGACGTACGAGACGGTCGCGCGCGAGACTCCGGCGAGGCGTGCCACGTCGGCACTGGTCGGTACGGGCCGTCGGGCGGGGGCCGGCTGGGCGGACTGGTTCGGTATCTGCACCATGACGGCAGGCATCCTTGCAGAGGGCCCTCGCCCCACCGCGCGGCGGGGCACCCGATCGGCTCCCGGATCGCTGGAACTGCCGCTTCCGAAAAGGGAGTTGCAGGCCCCGTACCGCAGCGCCCCAGCACAGGTTACCGTTCGGTAGACGACCGCTTCGGAGGTGACCCGGATGGATCCCGACCGCGCCCCAGGGCTGACCGAGAGCGCGCGTGCGCTGGCCGCGGGCGAGGTGAGTTCGCGCGAGCTGGTCGAGCGGGCGCTCGCCCGGATCGAGGCCACCCGGTCCACGGTGAACGCGTTCCGGCTGGTCCGCGCCGAGGCCGCCCTCGCGGAGGCGGACGCGGCCGACGCGGAACTGGCGGCAGGCGGGCGGCGGCCACTGCTCGGGGTGCCGGTCGCGGTCAAGGACGACATGGACGTGGCGGGCGAGCCGACGGCGTTCGGCTGCCGGGGTGACTTCCCGCCGGTCGCCGAGGACGGCGAGGCGGTACGACGGCTGCGCGCGGCCGGGGCCGTCGTGGTCGGCAAGACCAACGCCTGCGAGCTCGGCCAGTGGCCCTTCACCGAGGGCCCGGCCTTCGGCGCGACCCGCAACCCCTGGCACCACGGGCACACCCCGGGCGGCTCGTCCGGGGGCTCCGCGGCCGCCGTGGCCGCCGGTCTCGTGCCCGCGGCGCTGGGTTCGGACGGGGCGGGCTCGGTGCGCATCCCGGCCGCCTGGACCCATCTGGTGGGCATCAAGCCGCAGCGCGGCCGGATCTCGACCTGGCCGTGCCCGGAGTCCTTCCAGGGCATCACCGTCAACGGCACGCTCGCCCGCACGGTCGCGGACGCGGCCCTGCTGCTGGACGCGGCGAGCGGCGGCCACGAGGGCGACCTGCACCGGCCCGCCCCGCTGCGCGTCCACGACGCCGTGGGCCGGGACCCCGGGCGGCTGCGCATCGCGCTGTCCCTGAAACCGCCCTTCACCGCGCTGCCCGCGCGGCTCGACCCCGCCGTACGGGAGAGGGTCCTCGCGCTCGCCGAGCGGCTCGCCTCGCTCGGGCACTCGGTCGAGGAGGCCGAGCCGCGCTACGGGCCGATCGGGCTCACGTTCGTCCCGCGCGCCACGGCGGGCGTCGCCGAACGCGTGCGCACCTCGCCGTTCCCCGAGCTCCTCGACCGGCGCACCCACGACACCGCGCGCGTCGGCCGGCTGCTGGGCGGGGCGCCGCTGCGGGCCGCCCGCCGGGCCGAGGCGGCGCTCCAGCGGCGCGTCGGCGCGCTGTTCGGCGTCTACGACGTGCTGCTCGCGCCGACGACCGCCGCTCCCCCGCCGCGGATCGGCTCGATGCTCGGGCTGAGCGGGATCGGCACCGACCGGGCCATGATCGCGGCCTGCCCCTACGCCTGGCCGTGGAACATCCTCGGCTGGCCGGGCGTCAACGTCCCCGCAGGGTTCGTCGGCGAAGGGCTCCCGGTCGGGGCGCAGTTGCTCGGCCCTGCGGACAGCGAGCCGCTGCTGGTGTCGCTGGCCGCGCAGCTGGAGGCGGACCTGCGCTGGCACGAGCGGTGGCCTCCGCATGAAGCCGTCGCGAACTCCCGGGCCGCTTAGCCGAGTTCCGGTCTTACGCTGGGGCCATGGACGATGCCTCGATGGTCGGTTTGGTGGGACGGGTCACCGGCACGGTCGGGCCCGGGCTCGTCGGCGAGGTGATGGTCCGGGTGCGCGGCGGCGCCGAGCACTTCCTCGCGTACCCGGCCGCGCCGCGTGACCGCATCGAGCGGGGCACGGTGGTGATGGTGGTGGAGTACCTGCCCCCGCGCACGGTCTACGTATCGGCCGCCTACGACAGCTGACGGCGCTCCCGCCGACCCCGGAACCCCACCTGTTGGAGGGGTGAACTCCGTCCGTACACACGACAGTTGAGCTTCACTCGTCCCAGGTGAGAGCCGTATGCGTCAAGAACGCAACAAGGATTCCCCGGGCCCTGTACCCGGGTGGCGGCGAGGAGCACACTCCCGTTCGTTCGGTGCCGAAAGGGCACCATGCAAAGGGGGCGTATGCCGATGGTCATCGGCGTCGTGGCGGGGACTGTCGTCCTCGCACTGATCTTCGTCGTTGTGGTCTTCAAGCTCATGTGGCGCGTCGCGGAGCCCAACGAAGCGTTGATCATCTCCGGTTCGAAGCATCGGACCGAAGGTCTCGAAGAGGGGATGGGCTTCCGCATCGTCACGGGGCGCGGCACGCTGGTTCTGCCCGGCGTGCAGGCGGTACGGAAGATCTCGCTCGACCTGAACGAGACCGAACTGCATGTGGACTGCGTGACCACCCAGGGCATTCCGCTCAAGGTGCGGGGCGTGGTCATCTTCAAGGTGGGCGACGACTTCGTGTCGATCGCGAACGCGGGGCGTCGTTTCCTCGACCAGCAGAAGATGATGGCGGAGCGCGTGCACAACGTGTTCGCGGGTCATCTGCGGTCCATCGTCGGCGGGCTGACCGTCGAGGACATGATCCGGGACCGGGAGAAGCTGACCGGTCAGACCCGGGCCGCTTGCGGCACGGAGATGGAGAAGCTCGGTCTGATCGTCGACTCGCTCCAGATCCACGAGATCGAGGACCCGACCGGGTACATCCGGAACCTGGCGATGCCGCACGCCGCCGCCGTGCAGCGTGACGCGCGTATCGCGCAGGCCGAGGCGAACCGGCTGGCGACCGAGGCCGAGCAGAAGGCCGCGGCACGGATGTCGGAGGCCACCCGGGACAGCGAGATCCAGCAGGCCGGTTACCAGGCCGAGCGGGACAAGGCGGCGGCGACGGCCCAGATGGCCGGCCCGCTCGCCGCGGCCGCCGCTCAGCAGGACGTCGTCGTCCAGGAGACCCGGGTCGCCGAGCTGGAGGCGCACCGCCGCGAGCAGCAGCTCCAGGCGGACGTCCGCAAGCCGGCGGACGCCCGGGCGTACGAGATCCGGGCACGGGCCGAGGCCGAGCGTGACGCGCGGATCTCGGCGGCGCAGGCCCAGGCCAGGGAGACCGAACTGGCCGCGGCGGCGGAGGCGACGCGGGTCAAGACGGCCGCCAACGCCGAGGCCGAGGCGACCAAGGCACGGGGTGCGGCCGCCGCCGAGTCGACGCGCGCCACCGGTGAGGCCGAGGCCGCCGCGGCGCGGGCCAAGGGTCTGGCGACGGCCGAGTCGACCCGGGCGCAGGGTCTCGCGGAGGCGGAGGCCATCCAGGCCCGCGCCGCCGCGCTGGCCGAGAACCAGGAGGCCGTCGTCGCCCAGCAACTC
Organism: Streptomyces sp. NPDC127038; assembly: GCF_042725875.1. NCBI lineage: Bacteria > Bacillati > Actinomycetota > Actinomycetes > Kitasatosporales > Streptomycetaceae > Streptomyces > Streptomyces sp. NPDC127038. The sequence continues at coordinate 154,418 of NZ_JBHXDQ010000004.1, forward strand.
GCCGAGCACTGGCCGGAGATCGTCCAGGCGGGTGCGAGCGCGTTCGGCAACGTGGACCACATGGTGCTGCTCAACGGCGCCGACGGCATGTCGGACCTGTTCGCCAAGGCGCTCACCATGGGCGGCACCGGCCTCGGCTTGGCACGCCAGTTGCTCGCCTCGATGAACCCCGAGGGGAGCGGGCCCAAGAACCCGGCGGTGGAACTCAACGGGGTCGTGGCACCGGTCAGCGAGAAGGTGCCCGTGGAGAAGGAGGGATGAGGCCGCCGGCCCACCGGGGCGCGCCGGCCCAGGAGTTCTGAGCAATGAGGTTGGGGCGTACGGGAGTTGAGTCACTGCTCCCGTACGCCCTGTGCCGTTCCCCCGGCACGGGTGACGCCGTACGGCGGGCGCCGCCGGGGAGTTGGACCCGGTCCCGGTTCCCCGCGGGGGCCTCGGGCCCGGGCCCCGCCCGCTACGGCTTCGGACGCGGCCTCTACGGTGGCCGACGTGAACGCCTTTACCGATGACACAGAAGACCAGGTCCCGGGCCGCTACGGCCCCTCCGCGACCACCGAGGCCGAGCCCCGTGAGGTCGGCGCCGTGAGGACCGAGTACTCCCCCGCGCACGACGGCGACCCCGATCCCGGTGAGATCGTCTGGACGTGGGTGCCCTTCGAGGAGAACGACGGCCGGGGCAAGGACCGCCCGGTGCTGGTCGTGGCCCGGGAGACCGAGGGGACGCTGCTCGCCGTCCAGCTCTCCAGCAAGGAGCACAACGGCGACCGCGAGTGGGTGGCCATCGGCAGCGGCCCCTGGGACCGGACCGGCCGGGACTCCTGGGTCAACGTGGACCGTGTGATGCGGCTGCACGAGGAGGGCATGCGCCGGGAGGCGTGCGCGCTGGACCGGATGCGGTTCAACTCCGTGGTGCACCGGCTCAAGGAGCTGTACGGCTGGCGCTGAGCGCTCCTCCGCCGACCGCACCGGACGGCACCGCGACGGCCCGGGGCCTCACACGCCCCGGAGCTCGGGCGCGAACACCTGGTCGAAGGCCCGGTGGGTGGTCCGGTGCGGGGTGCGGTCCAGGATGCCGAAGACCACGTGGTCGAAGTACCCCTCCAGGCGGCCCCCGGCCAGCACCCCGCGGAAGGCCCGCGCCACCTCTTCCGGGTCGTTCTGGAAGACCCCGCAGCCCCAGGCTCCGAGGACCAGACGGCGGTAGCCGTGGTGGGCGGCCGTCTCCAGGACGCGTTCGGCGCGGATCGCCAGCGCGCCCGGCAGCTCCGCCGCCCGCCGCGGGGCGGTGCGCAGGACGACCCCGGCGTTCGGGGCCGCGGCGGTCAGGAAACCGGCCGTGAACGGCTCGTCGAGGAGCCGGCCGCGGTCGTCCCGGAACACCGGTACGCCGGGCGAGTGAATGACACGGTCCGTGTAGAACGCGTCACGGTGGGCGCGGTGGTGGTCGTAGAAGCCACGGGCGCGCAGCAGACAGGTGTACAGCGCGGAGGCCCGGCACAGGGCCTCTTCCTGGGCCTGCGCCCCGTTCAGATAGCCGCCGCCGGGATTGCGCGCCGAGGAGAAGTTCAGCACGGCGACCGGGCCCGCGCCCCCCGAGGTCAGCCGGCGGGCCGCCTCCAGGCTGCTCTCGCCCGTGACCTCGTACGAAGTGACGACCGCGGTCACGGACGGTATCTCCACCGGCTCCGGTCCGTGCAACCGGGTCCCGGCCCGGGCGCCCTCGACGGCCGCGGCGATGGACACCGTGCCCCCGGAGGGACCGCGGTAGCCGCCGGCCGCCACGATCTCCTCGGTCTCCCGGGCGATCGCACGCAGACGCGCGCTCATGGCGCGACCCCCGTACGTGCCACGGGCGCGGCCTGCGTGCTTTCCCCCGTCGTGCCCATGAACGCATCGTGAGCGATGCTGGTCCTGCGGCGCAACAGAGTTTCCCGGCGCCGCAAACAGTGCGTCCCGGTCCCCGAAGCAACGATTTGCACCCTTGTGCGAACCGGCGAGAAGGTCTTGGGTGGAACGGTCATTGTCGGTCCGGCCCACCAGACCCCGGGCCGGCGGCATGGTGGAATCTCAGGAGGATCCCGACATGTCCGATTCGGTGAGTGACTGTACGGAGCGACGACGCTCCGCCGTCACCGAGGCCGAGGTGGAGGCACTGGTCCGTGGCATCTGCTTCAAGACCGGTCCGCCCCGCCTCCTCGGTGTCGAGGTGGAATGGCTGGTCCACGAGCTGCGCGGGCCGCGGCTCCCCGTATCACCCGAACGACTCGAAGCGGCCTATGCCGCACTGCGGACCCTGCCCCTGCGTTCGGCGCTCACCGTCGAACCCGGCGGGCAGCTGGAGCTCAGCTCCGACCCCGCCGCCTCCCTGATGGAGTGCGTGCGGTCCGTCTCGGCCGACCTCGACGCCGTACGCGCGACCCTGCGCGAGGCGGATCTCGGCCTCAGCGGATTCGGCCAGGACCCCTGGAACCCCCCGAGCCGCTATCTCCATGAGCCCAGGTACGACGCCATGGAGCGGTATCTGGACCGCGCGGGGCCCGAGGGCCGCGCCATGATGTGCACGTCGGCCTCGGTCCAGGTGTGCCTGGACGCCGGGTACGAGGAGCCGGGCCCGCTCGGGCACGGGCGCCGCTGGTGGCTGGCCCATCAGCTCGGCGCGGTCCTGGTGGCGGCGTTCGCCCACTCGCCGATGGCCGGCGGGCGGCACACCGGGTGGCGTTCCACCCGTCAGTCGCTGTGGGCGTCGATGGACCCCGGCCGCAGCGACGCGCCGCCGCTGGGAGGTGATCCCCGTGCGGCCTGGGCCCGGCGTGTGCTGGACGCCCCGGTGATGTGCGTACGAGGGACCGAGGCGCCCTGGGTGGTCCCGGAGGGCCTGAGTTTCCGGGACTGGACGAGGTCCGACGCGCCACCGGACCGGACGGATCTCGCGTACCACATGACCACGCTGTTCCCGCCGGTGCGGCCACGCGGGCACCTGGAGCTGCGCATGATCGACGCCCAGCCGGGCGAGGACGGCTGGATCGTGCCGCTCGCGGTGACGGCGGCGCTGTTCGACGACCCGGAGGCGGCCGAGATCGCCTACCGGACCGTCAAGCCGCTCGCCGAGCGGGCCGGCCCCGGGCCGGCGCCGCGCAATCCGCTGTGGCGGGACGCGGCCCGGTTCGGCCTCTCCGACCCGGAGCTGCGCGAGGCCGCGGCCGTCTGTTTCGCGGCCGCGTACGAGGCGCTGCCCCGGCTCGGTGCCAGCACCGAGGTGCTCGACGCGGTGGCCGCGTTCACCGACCGCTATGTGGCCCGGGGCCGCTGCCCGGCCGACGACCTGGCCGTCTCCGCGGCCCGCCACGACGGCCGCCCCGCCCATCACGAAGGCCGCCCGGGACGCAGCCCGGCCGGCGGCCCGCAGCGCCTGTCCGACGGGAAGGACATGAGCACATGACCGGCACGACCGCTTCCGAACCGCGCACGGATCCGGAGTCGCTCCGGCAGCGCGCCCTGGACGCGCTCACCACCGCCCGTGACCGCACGGCCCTGCTCACCTCGTGTGTGGAGGACCCCGAACTGACGGCGCAGCACTCGCCGTTGATGTCCCCGCTGGTGTGGGACCTCGCGCACATCGGCAACCAGGAGGAGTTGTGGCTGCTGCGCGCGGTCGCGGGGCGTGAGGCGATGCGGCCCGAGATCGACGGGCTGTACGACGCGTTCGAGCACGCGCGGTCCGAACGGCCGTCGCTGCCGCTGCTGCCGCCCGCCGAGGCCCGTTCGTACGCGGCCGAGGTACGTGGCCGGGCACTGGACGTCCTGGAGAGCGCCGCGTTCGAGGGCACCCGGCTGACCGAGTCGGGGTTCGCGTTCGGCATGATCGCGCAGCACGAACAGCAGCACGACGAGACCATGCTGATCACCCATCAGCTCCGGCGGGGGCCCACCGCCCTCACCGCGCCGGACCCGGCGCCCGCCGAGCCGTTCACCGGACCGGCCGAAGTCCTGGTGCCCGGGGGCCCGTTCGTGATGGGCACCTCCACCGAACCGTGGGCGCTCGACAACGAGCGTCCCGCGCACCGCCGTACCGTCCCGTCGTTCTTCATCGACACCACCCCGGTGACGAACGGCGCGTACCAGGCCTTCATCGAGGACGGCGGCTACGCCGAGGAGCGCTGGTGGACCCCGGCGGGCCTCGACCACATCCGTACGCACGGCATCGAGGCGCCGCTGTTCTGGCGGCGCGAGGGCGGACGGTGGCTGCGGCGCCGCTTCGGGGTGACGGAGCCCGTGCCGCCCGAGGAGCCGGTGCTGCACGTGTGCTGGTACGAGGCGGACGCGTACGCGCGCTGGGCCGGCCGGCGGCTGCCCACCGAGGCCGAGTGGGAGAAGGCGGCCCGGCACGACCCGGTGTCCGGCCGTTCCACCCGCTACCCGTGGGGCGACGAGGACCCCTCCCCGGTCCACGCCAACCTGGGCCAGCGCCATCTGCGCCCCGCCCCGGCGGGCAGCTATCCGGCGGGCGCCTCGCCCCTCGGCGTACGGCAGTTGATCGGCGACGTGTGGGAGTGGACGTCGAGCGATCTGGAGCCCTATCCCGGGTTCGTGGCGTTCCCCTACCGGGAGTACTCGGAGGTGTTCTTCGGTCCCGAGTACAAGGTGCTGCGCGGCGGTTCGTTCGCGGTGGACCAGGTGGCCTGCCGGGGCACGTTCCGCAACTGGGACTACCCGATCCGGCGGCAGATCTTCTCCGGGTTCCGCACGGCCCGCGACGGAGATACCTGATGTGCCGTCATCTGGCGTACCTGGGAGGCGAGGAGAAGCTCGGAGCGCTCCTCGTGGCACCGGAGCACAGCCTGTTCCGGCAGTCGTGGGCGCCCCGCCGGCAGCGGCACGGGACGGTCAACGCCGACGGTTTCGGGGTGGGCTGGTACGCCGGGGGCGACCCGGTCCCGGCCCGCTACCGGCGCACGGGCCCGATCTGGGGCGACCAGTCGTTCGCGGACCTGGCCCGGGTGGTCGGGACGCGGGCGCTGCTCGCCGCGGTGCGGGACGCGACCGTGGCGGGCGCGGACGGGGAGGCGGCGGCCGCGCCGTTCGCCGCGGGCCCCTGGCTGTTCAGCCACAACGGCGCGGTCCCCGGCTGGCCCGGCACGCTGGCCCCGCTCGTGTCGGCGCTGCCCCCGGCCGAGCTGCTGTCCCTGGAGGCCCGCTGCGACGCGGCGTTCGTGTGGGCCCTGGTCCTGCGCCGGCTGCGGGCCGGCGACGAGCAGGGCCAGGCGCTGGCCGACACCGTCACGGAGGTCGCCGAGGCGGCCCCCGGGTCGCGGCTCAACCTGCTGCTCACCGACGGCGAGTCGATCAGCGCGACCGCCTGGGGCGACACCCTCTGGTATCTGATCGAGCCGGGCCGCCGCACCCTCGTGGCCTCCGAGCCGCACGACGACGACCCGCTCTGGCGCGAGGTCCCCGACCGCACCCTGCTGACCGCCGGCCGCACCGACGTACTGCTCACCCCGCTCAAGGACATGAGCGACGACATGGCATCCGCACAGCGCAAGGAGCCCCGTACGTGAGTCCGTTCCAGTTGACCCGCACCCTTCCCGAGGACGCCACGGACGCGGCCCTGCGCGCCGATGTCCTGCACGGCCTCGGGCACCTGCCGAAGACCCTCCCGCCGAAGTGGTTCTACGACGCCCACGGCAGCGCGCTCTTCGAGAAGATCACCGAACTCCCCGAGTACTACCCGACGCGGGCCGAGCGCGAGATCCTGCTCGCGCGGGCCGGCGAGATCGCCGCTGCGAGCGGCGCCCGCACGCTGGTCGAGCTCGGTTCCGGTTCGTCGGAGAAGACCGGCCGTCTGCTGGACGCGCTGCCGGGCCTGCACACCTACGTGCCGGTGGACGTCAGCGAGAGCGCGCTCACCCAGGCCGGTCAGGCACTCGTCTCCGAGCGGCCGAATCTGAACGTCCACGCCCTGATCGCCGACTTCACCGGCGCCCTCGCGCTCCCGGACACCCCCGGACCACGGCTCGTGGCCTTCCTCGGCAGCACGATCGGCAATCTGCTGCCGGCCGAACGCGCGAGGTTCCTGACGTCCGTACGGTCGCTGCTGTCGCCCGGCGACGCCCTGCTGCTCGGCACCGACCTGGTCAAGGACACCTCGGTGCTCGTCACCGCCTACGACGACGCGGCAGGGGTCACGGCGGCGTTCAACAAGAACGTGCTGAGCGTCGTCGACCGTGAACTCGGCGCCGACTTCGACCTCGACGCGTTCGAGCACGTGGCGCTCTGGGACCCCGCGAACGAATGGATCGAGATGCGGCTCCGCTCCCGCGTCGCCCAGACCGTGAAGATCCCCGCGCTCGACATGGCGGTCCACTTCGCGGAGGGCGAGGAACTGCGGACGGAGATCTCGGCCAAGTTCCGCGCGGACGGCGTCCGCGGTGAACTGGCCGCGGCGGGCTTCGGGCTGACCCACTGGTGGACGGACGCGGAGGGCCTGTTCGCCCTGTCCCTGAGCGAGGCGGCGGACCTCTCGCCCTGAGGCTCCCCTCACCGGGGATTCCGGCCCTCCGCGTCGGTCACGGCGGCGGGCCGGTGTCCCCGGCCGGGGCGTTCCGGACCGGGAACCGGGCGCCGGGCTCGTCCGGCAGGGCTTCGGCCACAGGGGTGTCCGGACGATGATCGGTATGCTCGCGGCCGTGCCCGCCCGTGCCGGCGTCCTCCGGCGCGTCCCCGGCGTGGGCACGCGCCCGAACCGGAACGCCGACGGATGAGCGAGAAGACAGTGTTCGACTACGAGAAGGACGGCGCGGCCATCTACCGCGAGTCCTTTGCCACCATCCGCGCCGAAGCCGACCTCGCGGGCCTGCCCGCCGATGTGAGCCAGGTGGCGGTACGGATGATCCACGCCTGCGGCATGGTGGACCTCGTCGGCGACCTCGCGTACACGCCCCACGTCGTGACCCGCGCCCGCGAGGCGCTGCGCGCGGGCGCGCCGGTCCTCTGCGACGTCTCCATGGTCGCGAGCGGGATCACCCGCAGGCGGCTGCCCGTCGGCAACGCGGTGATCTGCACGCTCTCCGACCCCTCGGTGCCGGACCTGGCGGCGGAGCTCGGCACCACGCGCAGCGCCGCCGCCCTGGAACTGTGGCGCGAGCATCTGGACGGGGCCGTCGTGGCCGTCGGCAACGCGCCCACCGCGCTCTTCCGGCTGCTTGAGCTGATCGAGGAGGGCGCGCCGCGCCCCGCCGCGGTCATCGGCGTCCCCGTCGGCTTCGTCGGCGCCGCCGAGTCGAAGCAGGCCCTGGCCGAACACCCCTTCGGCCTCGACCACTTGGTCGTACGGGGCCGTCGCGGCGGCAGTGCGATCGCGGCGGCCGCGGTCAACGCCATGGCGAGCGAGGAGGAGTGACGTCCCCTCAGATCCCTGCCGTGGCGGTCGGCGACGTCGAGGAACTCGCGGTGGACGGGCTGCGGTGGCTGACCGCGGCGGCCCGGGAGACCCCCACCGGTGGCCTCGCCTGGACGGCAGGACCGTCGGACGGCGGCCCGGACCCGAGTCTGTACAGCGGTACGGCCGGGAACGTGCCCGTACTCCTGGAGGCGTGGCGGCACTTCGGCGACGACTCCTACGCCGACGCCGCCCTGCGGGCCGGCCGCGCTCTCGCGGACTCCGCCGACTCCGTCGACGACGACTCCCTCTACTTCGGCCGCACCGGAATCGCCCTCGTCCTGCGGACCCTCGAACGTGAACTCGGTGACACGGCCGCCGGGTCCGCCGCCGACCGCGCGCTCGACCGCGTACGGTCGCGCTTCGACGGCGCCCGCTGGGGCGAACTGTACGAACTGATGGGCGGCAACGCGGGGATCGGCCTCGGAGCGCTCCTGGCCGGCGACACCGAACTCGCCGTCCTCGCCGTGGAACCGTATCTGCGGACGGCGGAGGAGACCGCGTCGGGCGTCCACTGGGCCCACCGCCCGGGTGTCGTCCCCCGGCTGCACCACATCTCGCACGGCACGCTCGGGATCGTCGTGGGGCTCGCCCGGGTCGGCGCGGCCACCGGCCGCACGGACCTGGTCGGCCTGGCGCTGGCCGGTGCCGCCGACGTCGTGGCGCGTGACGAGGCGGGTCCTGAGGGCTTCCTGGTGCGGCACTCCACGCCCCAGCACCGCCCTGACGTGGTCGAGCCGTTCAGCTACGGCTGGTGTCACGGCCCGGCCGGTGACGCCCAGGTCTTCCGGCTGCTGCGGGACCTCACCGGGGACCCCGTCTGGCCCGCCCTCGCCGACCGGTGCTGGCACAGCGTCACCCGGTCCGGGCTGCCCCGGCGGCTGCGCCCGGGCTTCTGGGACAACAACGGCCGCTGCTGCGGCACCGCGGGCGTCCTCGCCCTGGCCTGCGACCGCATCGCCGAGCGGCGGGATCCGTACGGCTTCGCGGAGGTCCTCGTCGCGGACCTCGCCGCCCGCGCGATCCGGGACGGCGACGGCGCCCGCTGGTCCAACTCCGAGCACAGGGCGACCCCGAGCGACCTCGAACCGCGCACCGGCTGGGCGATGGGCAACGCGGGCATCGTCCGGGAACTCCTGCGCTTCGTACGGCTGAGCCGCGGCGGTGATCCGCGGTACGCGTTCGCCTGGCCGGACCAGCCTCCGGTGGCCGCCCCGGCCTCGGCCGACGGCCGTGGCGCGGACGCCGGGGCGTGACGGATCAGGTGCGTGCGTCCGGCCGCGGGAGCGGCCGGAGCCGCTCGGTGAGCCAGTCGACCGCCGCCGCGGGATCGGGCACGACGGGGACTCCGGCGGGCACCCGCGGTCTGCGGACCACGATCACCGGCAGACCGGCCTCACGGGCCGCGGTCAGTTTCGGCGCGGTGGCCCGGCCCCCGCTGTCCTTCGTGACGACGACGTCGACGGCGTGACGCCGGAGCAGTTCCCGTTCCCCGTCCAGCGTGAAGGGGCCGCGGTCGAGCAGCACCTCCATACGGGCCGGGGCCGGTGCCCCGGGCGCGTCCACGGAGCGTACGAGGAACCACAGGTCGTCCAGATCCGCGAAGGCGGCCAGGCCCAGCCGGCCCGTGGTGAGGAACACGCGGCGGCCCAGTGAGGGCAAAAGGCCCGCGGCCTCCTCCAGGGACCCGGTCTCGTGCCAGAGGTCCCCCGCGACCGGGGTCCAGCCGGGGCGCCGCAGCGCGAGCAGGGGGACGCCGGTGGCGGCCGCCGCCGAGGCCGCGTTGGAGGTCATGGTTCCGGCGAAAGGGTGCGTGGCGTCGACGAGCACGTCGACCGTGTGGTCGCGCAGCCAGAGTGCCAGTCCCTCCGGGCCGCCGAAGCCGCCGACGCGCACCTCGCCGGGCGGCAGCCGGGGCGCTCCCACCCGTCCGGCGAGCGAGCTCGTCACCCTCAGGCCGGGGTACGCGGGCCCCGCCAGGCTCTCGGCGAGGACGCGGGCCTCGGTCGTACCACCCAGGATCAGTACGTGCACGCCGTCCGGTTCCCTTCCGCGGAGCGAGGAGTACGGGGCACGGCCGGCCGGACCGCCCCCGTCGCCGCCCACTCAAGCACACCGGCGGCCACGACCGGCCCGGTGGCCCACACCCGCGCCCCGCCCGCAGGCCCGCGCTCGCGGCCGGGCTCGGGGGTCCGCTCGGATTCCGGTCGGGGGTCCGGTCGGGGGTCCGTCCGCACCGGGGCCCCGCTTCACCCGCGGCACCCCGCCGTCTCGCGGAGCGCCACCCGGTGGGGCACCGTGGAACCACGCCTGGCACTTCCGCCACGGCGGAGAGGAGCAGCCGTATGTCCGAGCACACCTACCGGGTCACCGAGATCGTCGGAACCTCCCACGAAGGCGTCGACCAGGCCATCCGCAACGGCGTCACCCGGGCCTCGCAGACCCTGCGCAACCTCGACTGGTTCGAGGTCACGCAGGTCAGGGGCCAGATCGAGAACGGGCGGATCGAGCACTACCAGGTCGGTCTGAAGCTCGGTTTCCGGCTGGAGGACGCCGACTGACCCGACCCGCGCCGCCGGGTCCACCGGCCGCCGGACACCTCCTCAGGTCCGCCCCTCCCGCTCCTGCGCGTCCTTCAGTGCCGCCGACGCGGCGGCCCACCGCGCCCGTACGACCGTGAAGCCGGCCCGCTCCGCCTCCTCGCAGACGAGTTCGTCGTCGTCGACGAGCACGCGGATCTCCCGGTCGCGGGCCAGCCGGCGAAGGACCTCAAGCTTGGTGCGGCGGGCGGGCCTGCGGTCGTCGTCGCGCCGCATCCAGATACGTCCACGGGGCAGCCCGTGCACGGCCAGCCAGTCCACGGTCGCCCGCCTGCATCGCTCGGGACGGCCGGTCAGATAGGCCACCTCGCACTCCCGCGCGCTGCTCAGCGCCAGCTCGACCCCCTCCGCGAGCGGCGGATCGTGGGGCGCCGCCGCGAAGAAGGCGTCCCAGTCCCGCGGCGCACGCTCCAGGAACCGCTGCCGGTGCGCGGTGTCCGCGAGGGTGCCGTCCAGATCGAACAGGGCCAGGGGTCTGCGGTTCCGTTCCTTCACACGGGCCAGCCTAGACAGCGGCACCGACAACGGGCGGTCCGCCGCACTCCGCCCCGGGAACACGAAGAGGCGTGGAGACGCTCAACTTCCGTCTCTTCAGGCCCTGTTCACATCAACGGCAAGCCCCTACCGTAACGTCCCGCACAGCATTCCGTACGGCATTCGGCATACCGAACAGATCAGCCGGTTCCTGACGTCCCCACGCCCCCAGGAGACACCCCCGATGTCCCCTCTGCGCAGACTTCTCGCCGGTGCGGCCGCCACGGCCGCCGCGCTCGGCGGACTCACCGCGGCCGCTCCCCCCGCCGCGGCCGCCGACTCCGGCACCTTCAGCGTCCTCACCTACAACGTCGCCGGACTGCCCGAGGGCATCTCCAGCGCGCCGACCCCCCGCCAGTCCGCGACCACGGCGATCGGCGGACTCGTCGCCCCCTACGACATCGTGCATGTCGAGGAGGACTTCAACTACCACGCGGCCCTGTACGCGGCCGACACCGCGCACGCCTACCGCACCCCCACCAGCGGAGGCGCGGGCATCGGCAGCGGCCTCAACACCCTCTCGAAGATCCCTTACGACACCGACGACTTCGAGCGGGTCGGCTGGAACTCCTGCCAGGTCGACTCCGGCGACTGCCTCACGCCCAAGGGCTTCACCTTCATGCGCGAGCGCCTCGCCGAAGGCGTCTACGTCGACTTCTACAACCTGCACACCAACGCGGGCACCAACGACGGCGATCTCGCCTCCCGCGCCGACAACCTCAGCCAGCTCACCGCGTTCATCGCCACCCACTCCGCGGGCAACGCCGTCGTCGTCATGGGCGACACCAACACCCGCTACACCCGCAGCGGCGACACCATCGCGGAGTTCGCCGCGGCCAACGGGCTGACGGACGCCTGGGTCCGGCTCGTCCGCGGCGGCAGCGCGCCGGCCAAGGGCAGCGACGCCCTCGTCTGCGACCAGAGCGGCACCACCGTGCCCGACACCTGCGAGGTCGTGGACAAGATCCTCTACCGGGGCAGCAAACTCCTCGCGCTGGACGCCACCAGCTACCACGACGAGCACACGCGGTTCCTGACCTCCGACGGCCTGATGCTCTCCGACCACGACCCGATCACCGCCTCGTTCACCTGGTCGCGCAGCAGCGACTTCCGGCTCAGCGACCAGTTCGGCGGCCCGCACGGCGACTACTTCGACGACATCGCCCGGGTGCCGGCCGGCGCCCGCGCGTCCGTCGTGTCCCTCGGCAGCGGCGCACGGGTCGACCGGATGGGGCTGACGCTGAGCGACGGCACCACGCTCACGCACGGCGGCACCGGCGGCACGGCCTCCTCGCTGACGCTCGGGAGCGGCGAGTACCTCACGTCCGCGCAGCTCTGCGAGGGCGTGAAGGACGGTCACACCCGCATCTTCTCCGCGAAGTTCACCACGAACCTCGGCCGCACCCTGGCCGGAGGGACGACGACCTCGGACTGCGTGACCCGGGCCGCGCCGGACGGATGGCAGATCGCGGGCTTCCACGGCCGCGCGGGCGACGAGGTCGACAAGATCGGCTTCGTCTACACCCGGCGCTGACCGGACGGCGGTTCCGCTCGGCAGCCGCTCAGGAGGCCTCCGACAGCCAGGGCCTGACCCTTCTGCGCGCCTCGTGCAGACGGGACTTGAGCGTGCCGAGCGGAATGCCCACGCGTTCCGCGACCTCCGCGTACTCCAGCTGGCAGATGTCGCGGTAGACCAACGGCTCGACCAGATGGGGGTGTTCCCGCTCCAGCCGCTCCAGGGCCTCCAGCAGGTCGATCCGGGAACCGGCGATGACACTCGTCGTCCGGGGATCGACGTGCTGCGCCGCGTCGATGACCTCCGGCCGCTCCGCGGCACGGCGCTTGAGCTCGCGGTACTTCTGCCGGGCGCAGTTGGCGACCACCGTGTACAACCAGGTGCTGAACCGGCTGCGTCCCTCGAACGCCGTGATCCTCCGGGCGACTTGGAGCAGCACGTCCTGGGCCGCCTCCTCCGCGTCCTCCCGGCAGGGCAGAAAGCGCCCGCACCGCCGGACGACCTCGGGCCTGACCTGCCGGAGCAGGACGTCGAGAGCCTCCCCGTCGCCGGCCGCCGCCCGCAGCGCGAGCTCCTCGGTCCTTCCCGCGTCCCCCACCCGGTGCTCCCCTCGATGCCGATCAGAGGCCAGGCATGATAGTCGTATGCACTCCCTGGAGCGGATCGGCCGCTACCGCCTCGAACGGCGCCTGGGCGCCGGTGGGTTCGGCGTGGTCTGGCTCGCCCACGACGACGTACTCGACGCCCCCGTCGCCGTCAAGGTCCTCACCGAGAACTGGGTCGACCGCCTGGACGTCCGGGAACGGTTCCTCTCCGAGGCCCGGCTGCTGCGCAAGGCCGACTCCGGCCGGGTCGTCCAGGTCTACGACATCGGTGAACTCCCAGACGGCAGGCCCTACTTCGTCATGGAGTACGCCGACGGGGGCACCCTCGCCGACCGGATCGAGGCCGGACCCCTGCCCGTCGCCGAGGCGCTGCGACTCACGGCGCTGGCCGCGCGGGGCGCCGAGGCGCTGCACACCGCCGGGATCGTGCACCGCGACATCAAGCCGTCCAACGTACTGCTGCGCACCACGCCCGACGGAGCGGACCGGGTGCTGCTGGCCGACCTCGGGCTCGCCAAGAGCCTGGCCCAGGCCTCCGGACTCACCATCGCGGCGGGCTCGGCCGGCTACACCCCGCCCGAGACGGCCCGTCCCGGCTCGGGGATCGACGCCCGCGCCGACGTGTACAGCCTGGGCGCCCTCGGCCACCACCTCGTCACGGGTTCGGTCCCGGGCCCGCCCGGCCAGGTCGAACGCCCCGACCGGCTCCGTGGCGACGTCGGGCCGGACGTGGGGCGGGCTCTGCTGCGGGCGATGGAGCCCGACCGGGAGCGGCGCTGGCCGAGCGCGGCCGCCTTCGCCTCGGAACTGGAGCGGCTGGCCGAGGAGGCGTCGGGCACGGGTGTCCCCGCGCCCCGGCGGAACCGGCGCACGGCGTTCCTCGCGCTGACGGGCGTCGCCGTGGCCTGCGCCGCCGGTGTCACCGCCGTACTGCTGACCAACGGGCCCGCCACCGGAACGATCCCGGTCGAGGACGGCACGGGCCGGATCACGGTGGACGTACCGGCCTCCTGGGGCGGGCAGTTGCGCGCCTCTGGATGGAATCCGAGGTCGCTGGGACTCGGGAACGGCACGGAACCCGGCCTCGTCGTCGCGAACCGCCTGGCGAGCTGGCCGGACCTGCGCACCGGCGTCGACGGAGCCTTCGTCGGTCTCAGCGAGCACGGGGACGTGACCGGCGAGGTCCGCGCCATCACGCACCGGGGATGCCACTACGCCGGAAGCCGCTCCTACTCCGGGGCCCGCTGGCACGGGCTGATACGGACCTGGGACGGCTGTCCCGGCCAGGAGGGCCGCCTCACCGAGGCCGCGCTGACCTCGGCCGGAGGCGGCGGGGAGCCCCAGGTGTACGTGCAGATCCGCCAGGAGGGCGGCTCCGGCGACACGGCCGAGGCGGTCATCGGCTCCGTACGCCTCAAGGCCTGATCCTGGACGGGCGGTCCCGGCGGAACCCGTACGAGATCCCGAGAACTTTTCGGTCCCCGGGCGCATCCAAGAGTAGTGACGGGGGGCGACGCACCCCGCGCATGTGCGACTCGCTCGTACGGAGAATGGCAAGGAGTGGTGACATGTCGACCTTCCCGCGCACGGTGGCGGACACGGACCGGCCCGGCACGGTGTCCGCGCACCGTCCCTCACCCGCCGCCCGGCGGGCCGCGCTGCTCGCGGGAGTCGCCCTGCTGAGCCTGCTGACCGCCTGCAACGACGGCTCCGCGCAGAGCTCTCCGAAGACCGTTCCCGGCACGGCCGGACCGGCGTCCGGCGACACGGGCACGGGCACGGGCACGAAGGGCGGTTCCACCGGGGCCGCCAGCCCGGGGACGAGCACCCCGGCGAAGAAGCCGGGCACCGGTACGGGAAGCGGCACCGCCTCGGCCCCGGCGGCGGCCGGCTCGGCGGGTGCCGGCCGCACCACGCGCTGTCACACCTCGGAGCTGCGCGCCTCCGTCGGCCGCAACGACCCGGGCGCCGGACAGGAGAACTTCCCGCTCGTCCTGACCAACAGGTCCGGGCACACCTGCACCGTGCGCGGCTACCCCGGCGCGGCCTTCGTCGACGCCTCGGGCAAGCAGCTCGGACCCGACCCCCAGCGGTCCCCCGGCACGCCGACGACGATCGTGCTCGCGCCCGGGCACAGCGCCTGGTCGGGCCTGACCTTCTCCAACCCGTCGATCAGCGGGGCGAACACGGCGACCCCGGCCTCCCTGATCGTCACCCCGCCCGACGAGCTGGACCCGCTCAAGGTGACCTGGACCCAGGGCGAGGTGCCGGTGTCCGGCAACGCCTCCTCGGTCCGCCTGACCGTCCTCAGCCCCGGAACCGCCCCCTGACCGGACGCCCGTGACGGCACCCGGGCACCCGGCGGTCCGCGACTGCCGGGGTGTTCTCCCGCCCACCACCCGCCCCGCGGGTGGTGGGTTTGTCAAAGAACCGCAAAGCATCCCGTTTCGCGCGACCCTTTCCACGATTCCGCGCATCCCACCGTTTGACGCACCCCGCGAGCGGGGCGTCGCACGGACGGCGGTGCCGGCCCCCTGACCCCGGGCCGGCACCCAGAGCAATCGGGGGATGAATCATGAGCGGTGTCTCACGCAGGCGGCTGCTGGCCGCGACGGCGTCGGCGGGCGCGTTGGGGGCCCTGTCGGCCTGCTCGGCGCGTGACTGGTCCGTGGGAAGCGGTGGCGGCGCCCCGGCGAAGCCCCCGAAGGCCAGGCCGATCGGTGACGGTTCCACGGCGGACACCGGCGTCCAGCCGAAGCAGCCGAAGGCGGAGCGGCTGAAGCCGGGGGAACGGCCGCCGCAGTTCGTCGTCTTCTCCTGGGACGGCGCGGGCGAACTGAGCAACAAGCTGTTCTCCCGTTTCCGCAAGGTCGCCGCCGACCACGGGGCGTCGATGACGTTCTTCCTCAGCGGCATCTACGCCCTGCCGGAGTCGAAGAAGAACCTGTACCACCCGCCGCAGCACGCCGTCGGCGCCTCCGCCATCGGCTACCTCGCCGACCGGCACATCCACGCCACGCTCCAGCAGATACGCGCGGCCTGGCTGGAGGGCCACGAGATCGGCACCCACTTCAACGGTCACTTCTGCGGCCCGGAAGGGGTCCGCCGCTGGTCGCCCGCCGAGTGGCGCAGCGAGATAGAGCAGGCCAAGTCCTTCGTGAAGGAGTGGCGGACCAACACCGGGTTCACCGACCTGGAGCCGCTGCCGTTCGACTACGACAAGGAGCTGACCGGCGGCCGCACCCCCTGTCTGGAGGGGCAGTCGAATCTGCTGCCGACGGCCGCCGCCCTGGGCTGGAAGTACGACGCGAGCTCGCCCGGCGGACTCCAGATGTGGCCGTCCAAGGTGCAGGGCGGCAAGCTCTGGGACTTCCCGCTCCAGTCCATCCCCTTCCCCGGCCACTCCTTCCAGGTCCTGTCGATGGACTACAACCTGATGGCCAACCAGTCGCACGCCAACCCGCTCGGCGACCGCGCGCAGTACGACACCTGGCGGGCGCAGGCCCGTGACAGCTACCTCGCGGGATTCCGGCGCGCCTACGAGAGCAACCGGGCCCCGTTCTTCATCGGCAACCACTTCGAGCGCTGGAACGGCGGCATCTACATGGACGCCGTCGAGGAGGCCCTCTCGCGGATGGCGGGCCACGAGGAGGTCAGGATGGTCTCGTTCCGCCAGCTCGTGCAGTGGCTGGAGGTCCAGGACCCCGCGGTCCTGCGGAAGTTGCGCACCCTCACGCCGGGGCAGTCGCCGCTCGGCGGCTGGGCCGAGTTCCTGGGCGCGGCGGGCACGGCGGGTTCCGCCCCGTCGTCCTCCGGCAGCGCGGCCTCCTGACGGCCCGGGGTCAGGGGGCCGCCCGAGACCGTGACGTCACCGGCGGCCGCCCTGACCTCCTCCGCCGCCGAACGATCCGTAGCCGCCGGACGCGGAGCCCGTGCCGTAACGGCCGTCCCTGGTCCAACTGTCGGCCCCGTCACCGGAACAGAAGGAGGGCGCCGAGGCGCAGAGGCCGTCGGACGGCTGCGCGGACGGGGTGGCGGGGCCGGGAGACGCGGTGGGTGTCCGCGGGGCGGCGGGCGACGGGGGTGCCGTCGAAGGCGCCGTGGTGGAGCGGCCCTTGGCGTCACCGGTGGTGGAGTCCCAGTTGACGACCTCCAGTTGGAGCGAGGGAGAGGAGGTGTCGAGGGTCCAGTGCTGGACCGGCTCGTCGTCGCGGAGCTTGAGGACGAGCGCCGACTCCCCCGTGGACGAGGCGGGGGACAGCGCCAGGTCCTGGTTCCAGCGCGGCACGAGCATGCCCTGGAGGGTGAAGTCGTAGCGGACGTTCCTGGTGGCCGGCTGCGACGGGCCCGTACAGCCGGCCAGTTGGACGGAGTAGCCCAGGTGCGAGTCGAGACACAGGCTCGGGTGGTCCGCCGCGCGCAGCAGCCCGTCGGCCGCGTACGACCACTGGGTCGCCGAGTCCGAGGAGCAGGGGACGAGCCGGGCCTCTGCACCGCTCGCGGGCGCCGTTCCGGCGAAGCCGACGCACAGCCCGGTCGCGGCGTTGCGCAGCCGGCCGCGTACGGTGCCGTCCTTCTTCTCGCCGGCGCTGGCCCAGGAGGGGTTCGTGCCGCGGCTCGGCCCGGCGGTGGCGTGGCCGCCGTCGGTCGTGCCGTGCGGGTCGTGCGAGCCGCCGTCCGACGTCCACAGCACCAGCGGGACCGTGATCAGCGCGCCGAGGGTGAGCACGGCGGCGGCCACGTTGCGGCGTCCCGGAGCGCGCCGGGACGCCTTGCGCCCGGCGGCCCTGCGGGAGGCACGCGTTCCGGCGCCGGGGCGGGCCGCGCCCCGGCGGCGGGCCGGGGCGTCCTCCTCCGCGGGGCCCGCCTCCCCCTCGGACGGGACGACGGGCCGGCGTACGGTCGCGTCGAAGTCCGTGGCCGGGGCGCCCGCGTACCGGGGATCGTCCGGCGCGGTGCGCGGGGACAGGCCGGGTGGGCGTACGTCGTCCGTCCCTGGCAGGAACTCGACGATGCGGGCGGTCCCTTCGGCCGGGCCGGCCCCCGTGACCCCGTCGTCGAAGGCGGGATCACCCCCCGGACCCGTCACGTCTCCACCGAACGCCGGACCGCCCCCGGCACCCGCCACACCGTCGGCGAACGCCCAACCACCCCCGGCACCGGTCGCACCCCCGGCGAACGCCGGACCGCCCTCGGCACCCAACACGCCTCCGGCGAACGCCGGACCACCCCCGGCACCCGTCACGCCTCCGGCGAACATCGGACCGCCGCCCGCGCTCCTCACGCCGGTGGCGAACGCCTGACCACCCCCCGCACCCATGGCTCTCCCGGCCGAGGCGGCCGGGCCGTCACCCGTGTCCGTCCGTCCGTCGGCGTGGGCCACGCCCCGCTCCGCCCCGTCGCCCTCCGGCTGCCGGGCCGGCTCCTCGGCGGCCGCGGCCCGCGCCCGCCGGGAGGCCACGTAGGCGTGGGCGCCCCAGCCGAGCACCGCCTCGGCGAGCGGGACGGCGAGTTCGCCGTTGAACGCGCTCAACTGGTCGGCCGCGTAGCGGCAGTGGCCGCACTCGTCCATGTGGGCGCGCAGATCGGGGTCGAGGCCGAGGCCGCCGCGCCGGAAGGAGACGTCGAGCATGCGGTGGTAGCGGCGGCACTCCTGGCTGGGGGCCAGCTCGTGGTGGATCTCCAGACAGCCCTGGCGCAGCCGTTCCCTGGCCCGCTCCAGCTCGGTCACCGCGTCCTCGGGGAAGATCCCCAGCAGGGCGGCGGGGACCTCGGGGCGTTCGGCCTCGACCTCGGTGTGCCAGAGCAGACAGCGGACGGGTTCGGGCAGCCGCTGGAACGCGCGCGAGATCAGCCGCCTGCCCTCCGGCGGCAGCAGCCGCGCGGGCGCCAGGTCCCGGCCGTCCTCCAGCACGGCCCCGGCGAGCAGCTCGGGACGGAGCAGATCGCGCCGCGTGTCCCTGAGCCACTCGGCCGCTATGCGCCGGACGGTGACGAGGAGCTGGGGGCGCCAGGCGGCACTCGGGCCGCCCTGGTGCAGCGATTCCCCGAAGATCCGCGTGAATGACGCGGTGGTGAGCATTCCGGCGGGGCGTACGCCGCCGGTGCACAGCCGCGCGTAAGAGAACACCGCCTCCCAGTGGCGGTCCAGGAGTTCTCCGACGGGATAGTTCGCGGTCGCGCCTCCCTGCCTCTTCAGCTCGGCCGCGAGCCGTTCATCCGACACCTCGAACAAGCGGTCGGGGTCAGACGAATGAGACAGCGTTCCGTCATTCACGTCCGCTTTCCTTCCAAAGGCAGCGCGGCAATTAGTCCATACCAAGCGGTATGGAGACCGCCCGTCAGAACCGGGCGGTCCGCCCATGCGGGGTGACGTCGCGAACGATCACCCCTGGCGGCCTTTTCGGGCAAGGGGAGGCGGGCGCGCCGCACGCATGCAGAACGAGGTCACAATTGTCTGCACGCCGACAACGCCCACCTTTGCACAGGGCGACGAGCCGGAACAAGCGATCCCGGATTTTCGGTTAATGCGGCACCGCCGGGAATATTGACCAAATGTCAGCGGGGCCGCTCCTAAAGAAATTCGGAAACGGGGCGGCCCGACCTTCCGTCCCGAAGTCTCCACAATGGGAGCGCTCTCACGCGCTCATCCGAGCGCCATTCCGCACGTAATTCCCGCCGGTGCCGGGGCCGGACGTGCGCGTCAGTGGCCGCTGATCGCGCGGGGCGTGTACGGCCCTTCCAGTTCCTCGGTCTCCTTGTCTGAGAGCTCCAGGTCGAGCGCGGCCACCGCGTCCTCGATGTGTCCCGCCCTGGTGGCGCCGACGATGGGCGCGGTCACCCCGTCGCGCCGCAGCAGCCAGGCGAGCGCCACCCGGGCACGCGGCACCCCGCGCTCGGCGGCGATGCGCCCGACCGCGTCGACGATCTCGCGGTCGCCCTCCTGGTACAGCTTGCGGCCGAACTCGTCGCCGCGGCTGCGCTCGGTGGACGTGTCCCAGTCGCGGGTGAGCCTGCCGCGGGCGAGCGGGCTCCACGGCAGGACGCCGACGCCCTGGTCGGCGCACAGCGGCAGCATCTCGCGCTCCTCCTCGCGGTAGAGGAGGTTGTAGTGGTTCTGCATGGCCACGAACCGGGTCCAGCCGTGCAGCACGGCCGTGTACTGGGCCTTGGAGAACTCCCACGCGTACATCGAACTCGCCCCGAGATAACGGACCTTGCCCGCCTTCACCACGTCGTGCAGCGCCTCCATCGTCTCCTCGACGGGGGTGCGGTGGTCGAACCGGTGGATCTGGTAGAGGTCGATGTAGTCCGTGCCGAGGCGGCGCAGGCTGTTGTCGATCTCCGTCATGATCGCCTTGCGGGACAGGCCGCGGCCGTTGGGGCCCTCGTGCATCGCGCCGTTGACCTTGCTGGCGATGACGATCTCGTCGCGGCGCGCGAACGCTCCGAGCGCCCTCCCGACGATCTCCTCGCTGGTGCCGTCCGAGTACACGTTGGCCGTGTCGAAGAAGGTGATCCCGGACTCCAGGGCCTGGCGGATCAGGGGGCGCGAGGCCTCCTCGTCGAGGGTCCACGCGTGGACGCCCCGGTCGGGCAGACCGAAACTCATGCAGCCCAGGCAGATCCGGGAGACGTCCAGACCCGTCGAACCGAGCTTCACATACCGCATGCTCACTCCTGCTCTCGCTGCCGGTGGGGTGGGGCGGGGAGATCCGAGGACACATCCCTGCCCGCCCCGGAGGCCCGCCAGCCCTGCTCCACCGGCGCTTCCACGTCGTCGTACACCCGCGCCGACGCGATCAGGCCATCGCCGCCCCGGGCGCAGACCGCGAGGCCCGGCTGGGGCGGCAGCCCGGCGGCGCCCCAGCGGTCGAGGACGTACTCGAACGCGCTGCGGGTGCCGTCCTCGGTCAGGCTGCACAGCGAGAGCGGGATGCCCCCGCCCATCGAGAAGAGGGCGTCGTGGAGCTCGGTCAGCTCCCCGGTCCCGGTGCGCAGGTCCAGGTCGGAGACCGGTCCGCGACGGCTCCCGTCCGGGGCGAAGGCGGCGACGGCGGCCGCCGTGTCCCCCGCCCCCAGAGCGTCCAGATAGGCGCCCACGACGTCGGCGGCATGGGCCGACGGGTCCGGCCGCACCATGGGACGGCGCACCACATGGCGGCCGAGCAACGGCAGACGGGAGTGGTGGATCCGCACCGGCAGCGCGGAGGCGAGGTCCACGACGGCCGCCACGGGCAGCCCGACCCGTCCGCCGTCCTCGCCCTCCAGGCGCACCACCCATTCGCCCACGGCCCGTCCCCCGCCGAACGTCGTGGCGACCTCCTCGATCTCCGCCTTCCGTTCCGCCCGCCAGGTGTCCTGCACGGCCAGCCAGGCCTCCAGCACGCCGACACCGCTGATCCGGCCGGCCTCGGGGTCGTCGAGGGCGACGGGTACGGTGGCCGTCGCCGGGTCGCGCAGGGCGTCGGCGAGCTCGGCGGCGCCTAGCCGTTCGACGAGGTCGGGGATCTGCGGGATCCAGACCATGGGGGCTCCTGGGCCGTGCGGAGTGGTCGACTTCGATCGTGTGCCCGCACCGGCCCCGGCGCGACCCCAGCGGACGGGGGCCACGGCTCCCGCGGGCGCGCACGGGTCCCGGACCCCGGTCGCCGTACCCCGCCCGAGCGCTCTGTCCGAATCCCGCCGGACGGAAGGCCGCGCGGGGCGCACTGTTGAGGGTGAACACGCCGCAGGAACTCGGAAAGGACCGGACCGATGACGGTCTACACGACCATGGACAGCCCGCTCGGCCGACTGCTGCTGGTGGGTGAGGAGTCCGCGACGGCCAGGGGAGGCACCGCGCTCGCGGCGCTGTCCGTGCCTGACCAGAAGCGCGGCGCGGTCGTCCAGGACGGCTGGCACGAGGACGCGGACGCCTTCCGGGAGATCACCGCCCAGCTGAGCTCGTACTTCGCCGGCCGGCTGACCGACTTCGACATCGAGTACGTGAGGAGCGGCAGCGACTTCCAGCGGCGTGTCTGGAAGGCCCTGGAGACCATCCCGTACGGCACCACCGTCAGCTACGGGGAGGTCGCCGCGCGGATCGGCGCGTCCAGGGCGGCGGTCCGTGCCGTCGGTACGGCGATCGGGGCGAACCCGCTGCTGATCGTCCGCCCGTGCCACCGGGTGATCGGCGCGAGCGGGGCGCTCACCGGCTACGCCGGGGGCCTGGAGCGCAAGCGACAGCTCCTGGACCTGGAACACGTGCCGTCATGACGGCACGGGGCCCGTCCGCGCCCGTCGCCCCCGCGCCCGGCCTGCCGGTCCGGCCGCTCGCCCCCGCGCCCGGCCGGACCGGTCTCGCGGGCGCGCCCCGCTCCTCCGGGCGGCGGGACCGGGCCCGGCCTGGAATCGTGGGGGCTGTCCCCCGCCCCGCCGACGGCAGGGCCGCGGCCCCACCGGCACGCGGCGCCGGCCGCCCCCAGGAGTCCCGCCGATGCCCAGCCCCGACAGCCGCCCCCACGACTCCCACGTCCGCGTCCGCGGTGCGCGGGAGCACAATCTGCGGGGTGCGGACGTCGACATCCCGCGGGACCTCCTCGTGGTGTTCACCGGTGTGTCGGGGTCCGGGAAGTCGTCGCTGGCCTTCGGCACGATCTACGCGGAGGCGCAGCGGAGGTACTTCGAGTCGGTCGCCCCGTACGCCCGGCGGCTGATCCACCAGGTGGGGGCGCCGAAGGTCGGGGAGATCACCGGGCTGCCGCCCGCGGTCTCCCTCCAGCAGCGCAGATCGGCGCCCACCTCACGGTCCTCCGTGGGCACGG
Source organism: Streptomyces sp. NPDC127038 (assembly GCF_042725875.1). Lineage (NCBI taxonomy): Bacteria > Bacillati > Actinomycetota > Actinomycetes > Kitasatosporales > Streptomycetaceae > Streptomyces > Streptomyces sp. NPDC127038. The sequence continues at coordinate 176,917 of NZ_JBHXDQ010000004.1, forward strand.
TCACCAATCTGTCCAACTCGCTGCGCATGCTCTTCTCGCGCGCGGGCCGCTATCCGGAGGGCGCCGAACGGCTCGACTCGGACGCGTTCTCCCCCAATACGGCGGCCGGGGCGTGCCCCGCCTGCCACGGCCTGGGCCTGGTGCACCGGACGACCGAGGAGCTGCTGGTCCCCGATCCCTCGCTGTCGGTCCGCGAGGGCGCGATCGCCGCCTGGCCGGGGGCCTGGCAGGGCAAGAACCTGCGGGACGTCCTCGCCGCTCTCGGCCACGACGTGGACCGGCCCTGGCGCGACCTGCCCGCCGAGGAGCGGGAGTGGATCCTGTTCACGGACGAGCAGCCGGTGGTCACCGTGCATCCGGTGCGCGAGGCCGACCGGATCCAACGCCCTTACCAGGGCACGTACATGAGCGCCCGGCGCTATGTCATGAAGACGTTCGCGGACACCAAGAGCGCCACCCTGCGGGCCAAGGCCGAGCGTTTCCTCGTCGCCGCGCCCTGTGCGGCGTGCGGCGGCAGCAGACTGCGGCCCGAGGCGCTGGCGGTGACGTTCGCGGGGCGCGACATCGCCCAGTGGGCCGCGCTGCCGCTGATCGAGCTCGTGAAGTCCCTCACCGGTGGCCCCGAGACCTCCGAGAGCGCCCGCGTCCTGACCGAGGACCTCTCCTCCCGTATCGCGCCCGTCGTGGAGCTCGGCCTCGGCTACCTCAGCCTCGACCGGGCCACCCCCACGCTGTCGGCGGGCGAGCTCCAGCGGCTGCGGCTGGCCACGCAGTTGCGCTCCGGACTGTTCGGGGTGGTGTACGTCCTCGACGAGCCGTCCGCGGGCCTGCACCCGGCGGACACGGAGGCGCTGCTCACCGTGCTGGAGCGACTGAAGGCGGCAGGCAACTCGGTGTTCGTGGTGGAGCACCACTTCGACGTCGTGCGCGGTGCCGACTGGCTGGTGGACGTGGGCCCGGGGGCCGGGGAGCACGGCGGGCGGGTCCTGCACAGCGGGCCGGTCGCCGCGTTGGAGGGCGTACGGGAGTCCGTGACGGCACGCTTCCTCTTCGACCGCTCCCCCGCACCGGAACGCGCGGTGCGCCGGCCCCGGGGGCAGGTGTCGGTCGGCCCGGTGACCCGGCACAATCTGCGCGGGGTCACCGTCGAGTTCCCGCTCGGTGTGTTCACCGCCGTCACCGGGGTCTCGGGTTCCGGGAAGTCCACGCTGATCGGCGAGGTGACGGGGGAACTGGCGGGCGTCGGACGGCTGGTCGGCGTCGACCAGAAGCCCATCGGCCGCACGCCCCGGTCCAACCTGGCCACCTACACCGGGCTGTTCGACGTCGTGCGCAAGGTGTTCGCGGCGACGAAGGAGGCCGGGGCGCGCGGTTACGGTGTGGGACGGTTCTCCTTCAACGTGCCCGGAGGGCGCTGCGAGACCTGCCAGGGCGAGGGCTTCGTCAGTGTCGAGCTGCTGTTCCTGCCCAGCACGTACGCCCCGTGCCCGGACTGCGACGGCGCTCGGTACAACCCCGAGACCCTCGAAGTGACGTACAGGGGACGGAACATCGCGGAGATCCTGGATCTCACGGTGGAGGCGGCGGCCCGGTTCTTCGCCGACGCGGACACCCCGGCCGTCACGCGCAGTCTCGGCACCCTGCTCGACGTGGGTCTCGGCTATCTGCGGCTCGGGCAGCCCGCGACGGAGCTGTCGGGCGGCGAGGCCCAGCGCATCAAGCTGGCGAGCGAGTTGCAGCGGGTCCGGCGGGGGCACACCTTCTATCTCCTCGACGAGCCGACCACGGGACTGCATCCGGCCGATGTCGAGGTGCTGATGCGGCAGTTGCACGGCCTCGTGGACGCCGGCCACACCGTCGTGGTCGTGGAGCACGACATGACGGTGGTGGCGGGCGCCGACTGGGTGATCGACCTCGGGCCCGGCGGGGGTGACGAGGGCGGCCGGATCGTGGCCTGCGGGCCGCCCGGGGAAGTGGCCCGGGCGGCGGGCCGGACGGCGCCCTACCTCGCCCGGGCACTCGCGGGCCGTCGCTAGCGCCCGTAGCCGGGACCGTGCCCCCGGTCCGTGTGGCAAGCGTCATATACCCCTCGACACAAGGAAGTCGGGGCGACAGCATGGTGCTGCGCCGAGGGCCGGGGCGGGGGGAGCGAGTCGGTGAGCACGGGGTTCGAGAGACTGCCACGCGAGTACCGGATGAGCCGGTCGAGGATGGTGACGGTCCTCACGGTGCTCGTCACCGCGAACCTGGGCCTGGCCAAGGGCCTGCTCGAACTCGACGGTCTGCCCACCTCGTTCACGTACCCCTTCCTCGTCGCGTGGGCGGGGCTGATGGGCTGGATCTTCTACACCACCCTGCGCTCCTCCACCACGGCGGACCTCGAAGCCATCCACGTGCACGGCGTGTTCAAGCAGCGGCGACTCGCCTGGGAGGACATCCAGGACATCAGGGCCGAGGGGAACCCGGTCGCGGCCAGGAGGGAGCACGCGCCGAAGGTGCTGGTGTACGCCTACGGGCGGGACGGCCGCAGGATGCTGCTGCCCTTCCTCGACAACCTGCACGTGAACGTCGGGCGCGAGGTCGGGGCACTGCTGGAGGCGTGGGAGGAACTCCGGGGCGACGACTGGGCGCCGAGCCCCGAGGCCGCCGTCCGCATCGACCGGCGCGACACCCTGCGGCGCGCGCTGCTCAGCGGGGTCTCCACCGCCCTGCTGGCCTTCATCCCGCTGACCGTGCTGATGCTGCTGCCTCTCTTCGTGGACCTGCCCGGATGGCTGGCGCCGGTGCTGCGGCCGCTCGTGGTCGTCGTGGCCGGCCCTCCTCTGGTCTTCGCGGTGGCCGCGACCGCCTCCTACCGCAAGGAGACGCGCGACCGCTGAGGGACGCCGGGGCGCGCGGCTCAGCGGCGGCCGGCGGGCCGGGGTCTCCTCCGTACCCCGCACGCGTCACCGGAGGTGCCCGGCGGCCGGCGGTCCCGGGTCTCCCCCGTACCCCTGCGCCGCCTTCGCCAGCGCCCGGCGGTCGGGGTGGCCGCCCGCGGCGAGCGGGGGCCGCAGACTCACCTCGGCCACCAGGCCGCGCGCCGACACCACCCGCCACAGCGAGGCGAGCAGCGAGTCCTCGCCGACGAACGCGGGCGCGGTGCTCGTGCCGCCGTCCTCGGACCGGTACCGGATACGCACCGGCTGGACCGGCACTCCGGCGTCCAGGGCGGCCTGGAAGAGGGCCCTGCGGTAGCGGCCCCCGGCCCGGCCGCACCAGGTGCTGCCCTCGGGGAACGCGGCGACGGCCGAGCCGCCGCGCAGGGTGTCGGCGATCTCCCGCACCGTGCCGGGCAGGGCGCGCAGCCGGTCGCGGTCGATGAACAGCGTGCCGCCGCGGGCCGCCAGCGCGCCCATCACGGGCCAGCCGCGCACCTCGGCCTTGGCGACCATCCGCGCGGGGCGGACGGCGGCGAGCAGCGGGATGTCCAGCCACGAGATGTGGTTGGACACGATCAGGACTCCGCCGGTGGGCCGCACTGCTCCGGTGATCCTCGTCCGGATCCCGGCCGTGTGCACCACGGCCAGGCACCAGCGGCGGATCCAGCGCTGCCGGGGGCGGGCCCGCAGCCGCGCGGCGAGCGGGAGCAGCGCGACCCCGAGGAGGACCACGGCCAGCAGCGCCGCCAGCCGCAGGACGGCCCGGGGCACGCCCGTCCGGGGCCGCACGGACTCCACGCAGCCGCGCGGCGAGCAGGGTGCGGTGGGCAGCCAGGCACTGTCCGTCCGAACCGGCCCGGCACCGGACCGCCGGGGCGGTACGGGGGCGGCGGGCCGCCGGGTCCGTACGGAGCCGCCGAGGGGCCCGCGGGGCGAAGGAACGGCGTCGACCGGCTCGCCGGGCGAGAGCACGGCCCCGGCGGGGCCGTGGGGCGAACAAACGGCCTCGACCGGCCCGCCGGGTGAAGAGACGGGCCCGGCGGGCTCGCAGGGTGAAGCGACGGACTCGACCGGCCCACCGGGCGAGGGGACGGACTCGACCGGCCCCCGGGGGGAGGGGACGGCGTCGGCCGGTGGCGTCGGTCCCGGTCGTCCGGGGGGCCGGGGGCGGCCGGGAGCGGCGGGGCGCACCGCTCCGGTGCGGGGCGTGGTCATCAGGCGGGGACGAGCGAGAGGAAGTGCCGCAGATAGCGCGGGTTGACCCGGCGCATCGACAGCAGCACGTACAGGTCGGCGACCCCGAAGTCGGTGTCGTGCGCGGGCTCGCCGCACACCCAGGCGCCGAGGCGGAGGTAGCCGCGCAGCAGCGGGGGCAGTTCGGTGCGGGCGGGGCGGGCGACGCCCTCGGGGCTCCAGGGCAGCAGCGGGCGGACGCGGAACTCCTCGGGGGCCAGGTGCTTGTCCCGCACCCGGTCCCAGGTGCCCGCGGCGAGGGTGCCGCCGTCGGCGAGGGGTACGGAGCAGCAGCCGGCGAGCCATTCGTGGCCGCCGTCGACCATGTAGCGGGCGATCCCGGCCCAGATCAGGCCGATGACGGCGCCGTCGCGGTGGTCGGGGTGGACGCAGGAGCGGCCGACCTCGACCAGTCCGGGGCGTATGGGGGCCAGCGGTCCGAGGTCGAACTCGCTCTCCGAGTAGAGGCGTCCGGCGACGGCGGCGCGCTCGGGCGGCAGCAGCCGGTAGGTGCCGACGACCTGGCCGCTCTCCGTGTCACGGACCAGCAGGTGGTCGCAGTAGGCGTCGAAGGGGTCGATGTCGAGACCGGGTTCCGGGGTGGTGAGGAGGGCGCCCATCTCCCCGGCGAAGACGTCGTGGCGCAGTCGCTGCGCGGCCCGGACGTCGGCCTCGTCGCGGGCCAGGGTGACGGTGTAGCGGGTGGGGGCGACGGGCTCGGCGGGGCTGTCGAGGGTGGAAACGCCGGTCATGGCACTCTCCTGGTCACGGGCCGGTTCGGCGACGGGGGTACCCCTCGCTCCAGGGGGCCGGGAGCTCGGGGGAGGCAGGCCGGATCCGAACGGTCTGCGCGCTCCTGTTCTTCCGACGCAGGTTGGCGTGTGCGTGACCAGTGCCAGGAGGCCGGATGTGGGGATGCTGAATGACAGGGGTGCCCCGGAAAAGCGAGACGGGACCGGGGTAGAGCACCACACCCGGTCCCGCCCGTCCGCACCGTACGGCGAACGACTTCTGGCTAACGCCTGCCCGCCCTGCGGGTGGCGCGCAGCCATTCCTTGTTCATGCTGGTGATGGAGACCAGCGGGATGCCCTTGGGGCAGGCGGTCGCGCACTCCCCCGCCAGGGTGCAGCCGCCGAAGCCCTCCTCGTCCATCTGCCCGACCATGTCGAGGACCCGGGTCTCGCGTTCGGGGGCGCCCTGCGGCAGCACGTTCAGGTGGTTGATCTTGGCGGAGGTGAACAGCATCGCGGCGCCGTTGGGGCAGGCCGCGACGCAGGCGCCGCAGCCGATGCACTCGGCGTGCTCGAAGGCGAAGTCGGCGTCGGGCTTGGGGACGGGGGTGGCGTGCGCCTCGGGGGCGGCGCCGGTCGGGGCGGTGATGTAGCCGCCGGCCTGGATGATCCGGTCGAAGGCGGAGCGGTCGACCACGAGGTCCTTGACGACGGGGAAGGCGGCGGCCCGCCAGGGCTCGATGTCGATCGTGTCGCCGTCGCGGAAGGAGCGCATGTGGAGCTGGCAGGTGGTGGTGCGCTCGGGTCCGTGCGCGTCGCCGTTGATGACGAGGCTGCACGCGCCGCAGATGCCCTCGCGGCAGTCGTGGTCGAAGGCGACGGGATCGTCGCCGGCGAGGATGAGTTCCTCGTTGAGGGTGTCGAGCATCTCCAGGAAGGACATGTCGGCCGAGATGCCGTCCACCTGGTACGTGGACATCGCTCCGTCGGCGTCGGCGTTCTTCTGCCGCCAGACGCGCAGGGTGAGCTTCATGCGTAGCTCCGCTGGGTGGGGTGGACGTACTCGAAGACGAGGTCTTCCTTGTGCAGGACGGGGGCGGTGCCGGTGTCGGTGAACTCCCAGGCGGCCGCGTACGAGAACTCCTCGTCCCGGCGTGCCGCCTCGCCGTCGGGGGTCTGGGACTCCTCGCGGAAGTGGCCGCCGCAGGACTCGGCGCGGTGCAGGGCGTCGAGGCACATCAGCTCGGCGAGTTCGAGGTAGTCGACGATCCGGTTGGCCTTCTCCAGCGACTGGTTGAACTCCTCGCCGGTGCCGGGGACCTTGATGCGCCGCCAGAACTCCTCGCGGATCTGCGGGATGCGCTCCAGGGCCTTGCGCAGTCCGCTCTCGGTGCGGGCCATGGCGCAGAACTCCCACATGAGTTCGCCGAGTTCGCGGTGGAAGGAGTCGGGGGTGCGGTCGCCGTCGACGGACAGGAGCAGGTTGACGCGGTCCTCGGTCTCGGCCAGCACCTCCTGCACGGCGGGGTGTTCGGTGGTGACGGGCTGCTGCTTCGGGTTGCGGGCGAGGTAGTCGTTGATCGTGGACGGCAGGACGAAGTAGCCGTCCGCGAGGCCCTGCATGAGGGCGGAGGCGCCGAGCCGGTTGGCGCCGTGGTCGGAGAAGTTGGCCTCGCCGATCGCGAACAGGCCGGGGACGGTGGTCTGGAGGTCGTAGTCGACCCACAGTCCGCCCATCGTGTAGTGCACGGCGGGGTAGATCCGCATGGGCACGGTGTACGGGTCCTCGGCGGTGATCCGGGCGTACATGTCGAAGAGGTTGCCGTACTTCTCCTCGACGGCCTCGCGGCCCATGCGCCGGATCGCGTCGGCGAAGTCGAGGTAGACGCCCTGGCCGCCGGGGCCCACGCCGCTGCCCTCGTCGCAGACGTTCTTGGCGGCGCGGGAGGCGATGTCGCGGGGCACGAGGTTGCCGAAGGAGGGGTAGATGCGCTCCAGGTAGTAGTCGCGCTCCTCCTCGGGGATCTCGTTCGGCGGCCGGGTGTCTCCCTGTGCCTTCGGGACCCAGATGCGGCCGTCGTTGCGCAGCGACTCGCTCATCAGGGTGAGCTTGGACTGGTGGTCGCCGGTACGCGGGATGCAGGTGGGGTGGATCTGGGTGAAGCAGGGGTTGGCGAAGTACGCGCCGCGCCGGTGGGCCCGCCAGATCGCGGTGGCGTTGGAGTTCATGGCGTTCGTCGACAGGTAGAAGACGTTGCCGTAGCCGCCGCTGGCGAGGACGACCGCGTCGGCGAAGTGGGTGTCGATCCGGCCCGTGATCAGGTCGCGGGCGACGATGCCGCGGGCGCGTCCGTCGACGACGATCAGGTCGAGCATCTCGGTGCGCGGGTGCATCTCGACGTTCCCGGCGGCGATCTGCCGTGACAGTGCCTGGTAGGCGCCGAGCAGGAGCTGCTGGCCGGTCTGGCCGCGGGCGTAGAAGGTGCGGGAGACCTGGACGCCGCCGAAGGACCGGGTGTCGAGCAGGCCGCCGTACTCGCGGGCGAACGGGACGCCCTGGGCGACGCACTGGTCGATGATCTCGACCGAGATCTGCGCCAGGCGGCGGACGTTGGACTCGCGGGCCCTGAAGTCGCCGCCCTTGACGGTGTCGTAGAAGAGGCGATGCACGGAGTCGCCGTCGTTGCGGTAGTTCTTCGCGGCGTTGATGCCGCCCTGTGCGGCGATCGAGTGGGCGCGGCGCGGGGAGTCCTGGTAGCAGAACTGGACGACGTGGTAGCCCTGTTCGGCGAGGGTCGCGCCCGCGGAGCCGCCCGCGAGTCCGGTGCCGACGACGATCACGGTGTGCTTGCGGCGGTTGGCGGGGTTGACCAGCTTGGCCTCGAACCGGCGCCGGTCCCAGCGCTCTTCGACCGGGCCCGCGGGTGCCTTGGTGTCGGCGACCGGTTCTCCGGTCGTGAAGTGGGCGTATTCGGTGGTCATTTCAGCTCACCACTCCGGTCATGACGCCCACGGGCACGGCGATGAAGCCGGCCGTGAGCAGCAGTGCGAGGACGTTGGCGACGGTCTTCAGGGCGCGGTCGCGGGTGCGGCTGCCGGCGCCGAGGGTCTGGGCCGCGCTCCAGAAGCCGTGCCGGATGTGCAGGCCGAGCGCGAGCATCGCGACGATGTAGATGACGTCGCCGTACCAGGTGGAGAAGGTGTCCACGACGTTCTGGTACGGGTGGCCCTCCTGGAAGCCGCCGGAGTGCACGGTGCCGGTGGTCAGGTCGAGGAGGTGCCAGACGATGAACAGGCCGAGGATGATCCCGCCCCAGCGCATGGTGCGGGTGGCGTAGCTCGCTCCCCGCTTCCTGTGCACGTACTTGCTGGGCCGGGCCTTCACGTCACGGCGGCTGAGCTGGTAGGCGGACACGGCGTGGGCGACCACGGCGACGACCAGCACCACGCGGACGAGCCACAGTGTCCACTCGTAGTGCATGAAGGGTTCGCCGACGGTGCGGAGCCAGTGGGCGTAGTGGTTGAACTCGCCCGCGCCGAAGTAGATCTTCAAGTTCCCGATCATGTGGGCGACCAGGTAGAGCAGCATGATCAGGCCGCTGACGGCCATCACGGTCTTCTTGCCGACGGAGCTGTCCCACACGGTGCGCGCCATGGACGGCCGTCGGTCCGTCCGCGTTGCCAGAGCCATGAGAGGAGACGGTAGGCCGCGGGGAACCGATCAGTCCAAGACATGGAGCGGCTCGTTTCCATAGACATGAGCTATCGTCGAAGGGTGCAGCTCCAGCAGCTCCAGTACTTCGTGGCCGTCGCGGAGACCCGGCACTTCACCCGGGCCGCCGAGCAGGTGCATGTCGCGCAGCCCTCGCTGTCCCAGCAGATCAAGGCGCTGGAGCGGGAGTTGGGGGCCGATCTGTTCCTGCGGGCGCGCGGGAACATCACGCTCACCGACGCGGGCGAGGCGCTGCTGCCGCTGGCCCGCCGCATCCTCGCCGACGCGGACACGGCCCGGCACGAGGTGCAGGAGCTGGCCCAGCTGCGCAGCGGCCGGGTGCGGCTCGGCGCGACCCCGAGCCTGTGCACCGGCCTGCTGCCGGACGTGCTGCGCGCCTTCCACGACCGCTATCCGGGGATCCGGCTGCTGATCGAGGAGGGCGGCTCGCACGATCTCGTACGGGAACTCGCGCGCGGCGCCCTGGACCTCGCCCTCGTCGTCCTGCCCCTGCCCACCCCGTCCCCCGCGCTGACCACGGTGGAGCTGCTGCGCGAGGACCTGGTGGTGGTGTCGTCACCGGACGCCCGGGCACCGGGCGGCGGCCGGCGCGCGGTGCGGATCGCGGATCTGGAGGGCGAACGCCTGGTGATGTTCCGGCACGGCTACGACCTGCGTGAGCTGACGGTCGCCGCCTGTCGCGCCGCGGGCTTCGAGCCCGACTTCGCGGTCGAGGGCGGTGAGATGGACGCGGTGCTCGGCTTCGTCCGGGCGGGCCTCGGGGTGGCCGTCGTACCGCGCATGGTGGCCGCGCGGTCCGGTCCGGGCCTGCGGGTGACACCGCTGGCCCGGCCGGGACTCGAACGGACCATCGCGCTGGCTCACCGCAGCGACGTGGACCCGCCCCGCGCGGCCCGGGAGCTCCAGCGGATGCTGCTGGAGCGCTGACCCGGACGGCCCCCCTTCACCAGGTCGGGATGAGGCCGCCGTCGATGACGAAGTCGCTGCCGGTGATGTTGCGGGCGCGGTCCCCGGCGAGGAAGAGGACCAGGCCGGCCACCTCGGACGGCTCGGAGAAGCGGCCGGTGACGGTCGCGCTCGACGCCTGGGCGACCACGTCGCCGGGGCTGGACCCGACGACGGCCGAGACCGTCTCGGCCACTCCCCCGCCGCCGAGCCACAGATCGGTCGCCACCGGACCCGGGCTCACCGTGTTGACGCGGATGCCCTTCGGGCCGACCTCCTTGGACAGCCCCTTGCAGAAGGCGACCAGCGCCGCCTTGCCGGCGCTGTAGTCGATGACCAGCGGGTCCGGCAGGGTGGCGTTGACCGAGCCGATGGTCACGATCGAACCCTGCCCGGCGGCGACCATCACCGGCAGGGCCGCACGGGTGACCCGTACGGCCGTGAGCAGGTTCAGGTCCAGGGTGCGCCGCCAGTCGTCGTCGGTGACCGAGAGGAACCCACCGGTACGGGCGGGGGCCGCGCCCACGTTGTTGACCAGGACGTCGATCCGCCCGCCGGCCGCCTCCACGAGCCTGGTCGCGTCCCCGGGTTCGGCGAGGTCGGCCGGAACCCAGGTCACGTTCCCCTTCCCCACCAGGGCGTCGAGGCCAAGGGAGGTGCCGCGGGAGCCGGCGATCACGGTCGCCCCCGCGCCGGCCAGCGCCTCCGTGACCGCGAGTCCGATCCCCTTGCTCGCTCCGGTGACGACCGCCGTCCGGCCCTGAAATTCGGTGCTCATCCGCCTCAGCTCCATGTGTGGGAGGTGCCTCCTGCTCCATGAGACATACGGAGGGCCGCGGGCGCGAGGCGTCCGGTGCGCCGCCGGGACGCGGCGGCGCACCGGCGCCGCGAGGCGCCGCCGGGGCCGTCAGCCGACCGCGTCGACCAGGGCCAGCTCGTGCAGCCGCTCCGGCGGTCCTGGACGGGCGTAGTACCAGCCCTGTGCGGTGTCACAGCCCAGTATCCGCAGCTGCTCGGCCTGCGCGCCGGTCTCCACGCCCTCCACCGTGACCGCGAGGTCGAGGCTGTGGGCGAGGGAGACGATGCCCTCGACGATCTTCAGGTCGACCGGGTCCGCGGGGAACTGCTGCATGCCCCGGGTGAAGGACCGGTCCAGCTTGAGGATGCTGACCGGCAGACGGCGGAGGTTGGCGAGGTTCGAGTAGCCGGTGCCGAAGTCGTCGAGCGCGATGTCGACACCCATCTCGGCCAGCCTGCGCAGCGGTTTGAGCAGGTCGTCGTCCGCGCCGATCAGCGCGGACTCGGTGACCTCCAGGCACAGCGCCTGGGCGTCGAGGCCCTCACGCTCCAGGATGTCGACCGTGTCCTGGACCAGTCCCGGATGGGTGAGCTGGCACGGCGAGAGGTTGACGTTGACGCGCAGCGGGCCGGCTCCCGAGTGCCGTTGCTGCCAGCTGCGGGCCTGGCGCACCGACTGTTCCAGGACCCAGCGGCCGAGCGGCACGATCAGTCCGGTGTGCTCGGCGAGCGGGATGAAGCGGTCGGGTCCGAGAACGCCGTGCTGCGGGTGCAGCCAGCGCACCAGCGCCTCCGCGCCGCGCACGCTGCCGTCGCCGAGGTGCACCAGGGGCTGGTACTCGATGAAGAACTCGCCCCGGTCCAGGGCGGCGGGCAGCGCGGTGGTGAGCCCGTTGCGGGTGATGGCGCGGGCGTCGGCCTCGGGGTCGGCGAGCTCGAAGCGGTTGCCGCCGGCGGACTTGGCCCGGTACATCGTGATGTCGGCGCTGCGCAGCACCTCGGCGGCGCCGCGCTCCCCGGCCGGGCCCTCGACGATGCCGACGCTGCCGCGCACGGTCAGGTCGCGGCCGTCGATGCTGATCGGGGTGACGAGCGCGTTCATGATGCGCCCGGCCAGCTCGTCGACCTCGCGCTCGGTGTCGGGGCCGGTGGTGAGGGCCACGAACTCGTCGCCGCCGAGCCGGGCGACCATCTCCCCGGGTGCCGTGGCACAGGACTGGAGGCGGTCGGCGACCTCGACAAGCAGCCGGTCGCCCGCCGCGTGCCCGAGGCTGTCGTTGATGGTCTTGAAGCCGTCGAGGTCGAGATAGCAGAGTCCGAAGCGCTGCCCGTCCCCCGCGGCCAGCGCCTTCTCCAGACGCTCGAAGAACAGGGTCCGGTTGGGCAGTCCGGTGAGCGCGTCGTGGGTCGCCTCGTAGCGCAGCCGCAGATTGAGCAGCCGCCGCTCGGTGGTGTCCTCCATGAGCGCCAGCTGGTACTGGGGCTCGCCGTCCGCGTCGCGGAGGAGGGAGACCGTGAGATTGGTCCACAGGGCGGTGCCGTCGGGGCGGTAGAACGCCTTCTCGACGTGGTAGTGCTCGCGCTCGCCGCGTACCAACTCCTCGTACAGCCGCCACACTTGAGGAGCGTCCTCGGCGTGCGTCCATTCGTGGACCGGGCGCAGGCGCATGGTCTGTTCGGAGCCGCCGAACATCCGCAGCAGGGCTCCGTTGACCTGGAGGATGTTGCCGTCCAGGTCGGCGATGCCGATGCCTATGGCGGCACCCTCGAACACCGCGCGGAAGCGGGCCTCACTGTCGTGCAGCGCCTCGGCCACCGTGCTCCGCGCGGTCAACGCGGCCTCCGAGATGGCCTGTTGCTCGGCGAGCGTGCGCTCGCGCAGGGCCTCGGCGTAGCCGGCGGCCATGGCGTGCTGGAGCCGGACGGAGCGGGTCCGCAGCGCCTCCTTGGGGCCGTCCTCGCCGCAGTAGAGCACCAGGTAGGCGTCGACGCAGTCGAGGGCCCTGCTGAGGGCCTCGGGGTCGGTGCAGTGCGCGGCGACCAGCGCGGCTCCGACACGGCGCCCCTCGGCCGCCTCGAAGGTCCTGGCCCGCAGGGCGTCGCTCAGCCGCCGTGCGAGCGGCAGCAGTTGTTCCTCGAACTCCGGCCGGGTCAGCGAGGTGGAGGTGACGGGAAAGACCGCACGGCTCCAGATCGTCGCGAACCGGCGGAGTCTGTCCTCCGGCCCGTCCGGCTCGGCGCTCACGCCGTGCGTCCCACGCCGCCGAACCCGGAGAAGGAATAGGGATCCTCGTCCTCGGGTGCCGTGTCGGGCCGCCATTCCGGCATCGGCACCAGTCCGGGTTCCACCATGTCGTACCCCTCGAAGAACCGCGCGATCTCGTCGCGCGTGCGCATGATCAGTGGGTTGCGGATGTCCTTGTAGACGTCGACCGTGCCCTCGGCCTGCTCCCGCGGGAGCGGAATTCCCTCGAACGAGGCATGCGTGACGACGAGCATGCTTCCCGGCGCGAGGGCGTCGCGCAGTTCGGCCACCGCCCGGTACGGGTCGTCCGCGTCTTCCACGAAGTGAAGTATGGCAACGAGAAGCAGCGCGACCGGCCGGTTCAGGTCGATCAGCCGCTGAACCGGGTGGCTCGCGAGGATCTCCTGCGGCTTGAGCAGGTCCGCGGCGACGACGTCCGCGTCCTCGTTGTCCCGCAGGACGGCCTGGCTGTGTGCGACGGCAACGGGGTCGTGGTCGACGTAGACGACCCGTGCGCCGGGCCGGGCCGCCTGGGCTATCTCGTGGACGTTGCCGAACGTCGGGATTCCGGAGCCGATGTCGAGGAACTGGTCGATGCCCTCGCCAGCCGCGTGCCGGACGGCCCGGCGCATGAACGCCCGGTTCGCCTGCATGACCTTGGGAAGGCCCGGCATGAACTCCATCGCCTTGCGCGCCGCTTCCCGATCCACCTCGAAGTTGTGCGAACCGCCCAGGTAGTAGTCGTATATCCGGGACACGCTCGGCACTGAGATGTCAATGCTGCGAGGGGCCCAGGCGGGACGCTCCATCTATCTCTCCAAGGCGTAGGCGACGGCACGGACGATCCGGTGTTCGAGCAGAGGCTACTGATCGCCCGCCAAAGGAGCGAGTCAAACCGGAAATTGACCGTCCGTTCCCGGTCACTGCCTCAGGCACGTGCCGAATTGGCAACTGCGAACGTATACCGCGCACGCCACTCACCGCCCTTGCGAAATCGTTCCGAAGCATTCCAAAAAGCTCCGCCGGGTCACGAAGCGTGGCGAAGTCGTCCGTCACGCAGGGACGTTCTTTCACATCCGGGCAACGGGCCGGATCTTTCACGTTCCGGCGACGGCCGGAATGCTTCGGTCACCCACCGGGCGTACGGAGCCCCACCCGGCCCCGCACCGGGACGCTTCCACCTCCGGCCCGCACCGGGACGCGCGAAGGGTCCGCCCCCTCCGGCGGAGGGGGCGGACCCTTGGCGGCGCGTTCGTTCGGGCGAGCGGGTCGACCGTGGGGTGTCGACGCCCTACTTGGCGGCGCCGACCGGCTTTCCGTCGGGCGAGACGGCGTACCAGGTGCCGCCCACGCCCTGACCGTTGGTGTCGCCGGGAGCGGAGTCACCGGAGAAGGTGTAGATCGGCCAGCAGTTGACCGTCATCTGCTTGATGCCGTCCGGGCGGGTGAAGCCCATCAGGCCCTTCTTCTGGACGCCCTTGGTGTCGCTCGCCGGAACGGGGGCGACCACGGGCCACTTCTCCAGGCAGGCGCCCGTGCAGGCCGACTTGGAGACGGGCCAGGCCTGGTCCTTCATGAAGCGGTAGACCGTCATGCCGTTCTTGTCGACGACGATGTCGCCGAGCTTCGGGTCCTTGCGGACCGACAGACCGGGCAGGGCGGCCAGCGTGGCCTTCTTGCCGTCGGGCGCCGAGGCGAACCAAGTGCCGCCCACGTTCTGGCCGTTGACGTCGCCCGCCTTGGTGTCCTTGGCGAAGCGGTACATGGGCCAGCCGCCGATGGTCAGCTGCTTGGTGCCGTCGGAACGGGTGACCTCGCCGAGCAGGGCCTTGTCGACACCGGTGGCGGCCTCGGCGCCCGCGGCGGGCACGGGCGGCCAGGCGGTCGCGCAGGCGCCGTCACAGCTCGACTTCGGCGGCTCGGCGGTGTCCTTGTCGAAGCGGTAGAGGGTGAATCCGGCGCCGTCGGTGAGCACCTTGCCGAGCTTGACGCTCTCGGTCACGGTGAGCTTGCCCGCGGCCTCCGGCTTGGCGGCGGCACTCTGGGAATCGGCTCCGTAGCCGTTGCCCGCCCCCGCGCTGGGGCTGGTCCCGTAGCCGCCCGCGGCAGCGGTGGCCCCGACGTTCTGGGTACCCGTCGAAGGGGTGCCACTTTCCTGACCACACGCCGTCGTGAGCGCCAGCACGGCCGCAGCTGACGCTACGAGTGAGGCGCTCCGCCAGGAGGTCTTCATTGGTAACTCCCGCTGTTCGCATAAGTGTTGCAGCGCCCTGCGGCGCCGCGCATGGCCCTAGGTACGGGCGAGAGGTACGGGAGCGTTCAAAGGGGCCCCAAAATTCTTTCGGAAGGCTGTGACACGTTCGACGCGCATCGCTCACCTGTTCGACCAGGATCCCCGCTTCCCGTCCGCGGGCGTCAGCCACCGGGGGGCGCAGGTACCCAATTCGTGGCGAATCCAGGACACTTCGGCGTGACCCGGCCCGCCGCGCCCCATGATCTCCGTCGTGCACGCACCCCAGCGGACCCGGTCCGCCCTCGTCATACGGGTACTGGCGCTGACGGCGCTCGTCTGGTTCCTGGCCGGCGCGCCGGGCGGAACGGCCGCGGCCGACGCCTGCGCCTACGCCTCCACGGGCCCGGACGGCGACGGGATCACCGCGGTGGCCGTCGCGGGCGACGGAGCGGTCGCCGTCGCCGGGCACACCATCCAGTGCCCGCCCCCGACCCCGCCCTGCCCGCCGACGCCCACGCCGACTCCGCCCCCACCAACGCCACCGCCGCCGCCTCCGAAACCGAAGCCCGAACCCAAGCCGACCCCGCCCCCTCCGCCCACCCACGCGCCGAAGCCCGCGCCGCCGCCCCCGCCGCCTCCGCCACCGCCACCCCCGAAGCCGAAGCCCCTGCCGCCGCGGCCGGCTCCGGTCGTGGCACCGAGACCCGCGCCGAAACCTCCACCGCCACCGCCTCCGAAGGCACGTCCCGCTCCGCGGCCGGTCCCGGTCAGCTATCCGGCGTACCGCACCCCGCCGCACAAGCACGCGCCCCGCGGCGGTCCGTCGCTCGTCTCGTTCACCCTGCTCATCACCGCGCCCGCGGTGCTCGCCGTCGCCGCGCTGCGCCCGCGCTGACCCTGGAGGCACACCTTGTCGGATTGGCTTGTTCTCGCCCTCGCGATGGCGGCCGCGTGCCTCGTGGTGCTCGCCGTGACCCTCGTACGCCATCGCAGGGCCCGTGAGGACGAGGACCCCACCGAGACACCGGACGTCATCGAGTACATGACGATGATGATCGGGGTGGTGTACGCCATCGTCCTCGGCCTGGCCATCGCCGGGGTCTGGGAGGCCCGCGGCGGCGCCCAGGACCAGGTGCAGTCGGAGGCCCAGGCCCTGCACGAGATCTACGAACGCGTACGCGTCTACCCGCCGGACGTCCGCGACCGGATCCGCGGTGACGTCGACACCTACGTCCAGTACGTGGTGAACACCGAGTGGAAGACCATGGCCGAGCACGGCCGGGTGACCGAGGAGGGCGGCCGGCTCCTCGACCGCGTCCGGCACGACGTCACCGATTATCAGCCGAAGTCGGACTTCGAGGCCCAGGCCTACCAGCCGCTCCTCGACCAGGTGACGGCGGCGGACACCGCGCGCAGCGCCCGCGCCGACTCCACCGGGGCCACCATGCCGGGGGTGGTGTGGTTCGGACTGATCACCGGCGCCGTGGTCACCGTCGGGATGATCTTCGCGCTCCAGATCCGGCGCACCGCCCGGGAGCTGGTGCTGGCCGGGCTGTTCTCCGCCCTGATCGCGTTCCTGCTCTTCCTGATCTGGGACTTCGACTCGCCCTACAGCCGCGGGATCACGGCGTCGGCGGAACCCTTCACCTCGCTGTTCCCGCACATTCCCGGCTGACCCGCTCCCGGGTCGGGCCCGCGGGCGGGGGACGGGCGCGCCACGCCGTGCGCGTCCCCCGTCCGCACGCGCCACGTCCCCCGGACGGCCCACGCCATTGCCCCGTTCGCGCTACTGGGATCGCGCGCCTGCCGGGCCTTTCCTAGCGTTTCGATCATCGAGGTGCATTTCTGGCGCAAGCGGAAGAGTTCCGCAGCAAGGCTCCTCGGGGACCTGGAGGCTCACCATGCGCGCGATACGCGTCGCTTCGGCCGCACTGCTGGGCGTAGCCGCCCTGACCTTCGCCGCACCCGCCGCCGTCGCCGGTGACGGGGACGGCGACCACGGACTCACCCCGATCACCCCGTTCGCCTTCAGCGTGCAGCCGTCGACGATCGCCGCGGGCGGCCAGGTGTCGCTGCTGCTGAAGCGGGACGGCGGGTGCAGGGGGACCGCGACGGTCACCTCCGGGGTCTTCGACACCGTCACCATCCCGCCGGGGCAGTCCTCGGCCACCGCCATGGTCGACTGGGACGCCAGACCCGGGGCCGTGTACGACGTGACGTTCTCGTGCGGCGGGGCGAGCGGCAGCACCGGACTGACCATCGCCGGGGGCCGGCCGGTCAACCCGACCCCCGTCCCCCTCCAGCGGGGCGTGCGGGCCGGTGTCGGCGGCAGCGTCGGCGGCTTCGACCTCAAGGAGATCGGGATGGGAACGGCGCTGATCGCCGGTTCCGTCGGCGCCGCCTGGTACCTGTCCCGCCGGCGCACCTCCTCCGACGAGACCTGACCGGGCGGCACAGCCCTCCGGCCCGGCCCCTGACGGAGCGGCACAGCCCTTCACCCCGGATCCGGTCGGGCGGGTCCGGAGCGAAGGGCTGTCACGTGCGCCGCGCGCGGCGGGCGGCCTGCCTCCGAAGAGGGCGGGACCGGCCGCTCACCGGCGGAGAGGGTCAGATGTGCCGCTCCGACCTGCGCCGCATCCAGAACACCCCGCCGCCGACGGCCGCGGCGGCCACCAGGCCCCCGCCGATCGCCATGTCGGTGGGCGTGGCGCCGGTGGTGCTGCTGCCGCCGAGACCACCGCGGACACCGCCGATGACGGTGAAGGCGGCCGGGCGGGTCAGCGGACCCGTCCCCTCGCAGTTGACGGTGATGTCGTACGAACCGGGACGGGCGTCCTGGTTGATGGTGGCCGTTCCGCTGGACGCCTCGGTGCGGCTGCCCAGGAGCGGCGAGAGTCTCGCCTGACGGAACGCGGGAGAGGTCATCGTGCCTCCCCTCGGGCACCCGTCGACGGTCACGGTCAGCTGACCGCCGCGGGCGATGACGCTGGGCTGGGCGACGATGTTGCTCGGCGTGTTCCACGCCGCGGCCATCGGGGCGGCGAGCCCCACGGCGGCGACCGCGGCGGCGGACACCGCCAGGGCACGAGTAGTACGCATGTGTTCCTCCGCGGGGGCGCCCCGGGAACCGTCCCCGGTGGATCGGCGAGAAAGCGCCTCCCAGTCAGACCCTCAGATGCCGTGCACGGGGCCGCATTTCGGGAATGGTCCGTCCTGGTGAGAGGACACGCCGAGAGAATTCCGCACAATCGGATATTGCCGCAGGTCACGGACTGTCAGAAAATTCCTGGTCACGGCAACTCGGATGGCGCACGGGCCATTCCCCGCGCCA
The DNA here is from genome assembly GCF_042725875.1 of Streptomyces sp. NPDC127038. NCBI lineage: Bacteria > Bacillati > Actinomycetota > Actinomycetes > Kitasatosporales > Streptomycetaceae > Streptomyces > Streptomyces sp. NPDC127038. The sequence continues at coordinate 195,088 of NZ_JBHXDQ010000004.1, forward strand.
CCCGTTCGCCCGCGCCCCGTCGCAGGGCGGCTTTGCTGCCATTAGCGTGCTCATATGCGCGGATGACGAGGCGACGGCCGCGTCGAGAGGGGAATGCCAATGTCTGCGTCCGAGCTGGCCGAAGAGGAGGAGCGGCAGAGGAAGCGCGCTCCCTGGGGCGTGATAGCGCTTGTCCTGCTGACCGGCCTCGCACTCATCCGGAACGGTTCCGGCGAGTTCGACACGGGCCCCCCGCAGCCCGCCTCGGCGGCCGCGGCGGACAGCCGCTCGCCGGTCGGCACGATCTCCAAGGTTCCGGCCGCACTGCCTTACTCCGTGGTCGACCGGGTGCGGATCCCGGCCATCCGTGTCGACGCCCCGGTGATGCCGGTGGGCCTGGACCTGGACGGCTGGGTCGACGCGCCGCCGCCCGACGACCCGAACCTCGCCGGGTGGTTCACCGGCGCGGTCTCGCCCGGCGAGAAGGGCACGGCCGTGATCGTGGGCCATGTCGACAACATGCAGGGCCCCGCCGTCTTCTACGGGCTCGGGGCGCTCAAGAAGGGGAACAAGGTCGAGGTCCTGCGCAAGGACGGAAAGACCGCGGTGTTCGAGATCTACGGCATCGAGGTCTTCGCGAAGGCCGATTTCCCCGGCGACCGTGTGTACAACAGCAAGGGGACGCCCGAATTGCGGGTCATCACCTGCGGCGGCGGTTTCTCCAAGCAGCACGGTTACGACGGGAACGTGGTGGTCTTCGCGCGCCTTTCCGAGGTGCGCTGAACGTCACCCGGCCCGGGCACGCGAAAAGCCGGTCGGTGAGGCACCGCGCCTCCCGCCGGCGGCTCCGGCCGAAAGCCCCGCGACACACCGTGCGCGGGGCCTTTCCGGTTCTGCGCTTTCCTCCGGTTCTACACGTTCTTCCGGTGCGGCACCGTGATGTGGTACCCGGCGTCCAGGAGGCGCGGGAGATAGGTGCGCAGCGCCTGGACGCTCTGCGAGCGGTCGCCGCCCGCGTCGTGCTGGAGGACCACGACGCCCGGGGCCGCCTCCTTCTGGACGGTGCCGACGATCGAGCGGGTGCCGGGCCTCGACCAGTCGAGCGTGTCGATCGTCCACGCCATCGGCTCCATGCCGAGTTCGGCGCCGATCTGGTAGACCGCGCGGTTCCACTCCCCGTACGGCGCGCGGAACCAGGCGGGCGGCTCACCGTAGGCGTCCGCGATCACGTCGCTGGTGCGCTCCATCTCGGAGCGGATCGCGGAGCGCGAGAGCTTGGTGAGCAGCGGATGGCTCCAGGTGTGGTTGCCGACGATGTGCCCGTCGTCGGCCATGACTCCCAGCAGGTCCTTGTTGTCGGCGGCCATCTCCCCGCACACGAAGAACATGGCGTGGACGTCGTACTCGCGCAGGGCGCGCAGGATCTCCGGGGTGTAGTGCGGGTCGGGGCCGTCGTCGAAGGACAGGACCATCGTGCGGCCGTGGCCCGAGACCCGCATGAAGGGCTCGTTCCGGACGAGGGTGCGCAGCTGGGTGCCGCGCGGCGGCGGGCCGTATCCGGCGAGCGGCTGGAGACGGTACGCGGAGGGCTTGAGGGCCCGTGAGGCCGGCGGGCCGGCGAGCGGGAGGCTCCGCGCCGGTTCCGCGGCCTGACCGGCGGTCAGGAAGCGGGTGGTGCCCGCGGCTCCGGCCGCCCCCAGGACAGCGGCGCCGGCGATCAACGCCCGGCGTCGGGTAATCAGCTGATCCTTTTTCATGATTAATCAGTCACCCGGCCGAAGGGCCTCCACGCCGAGCACCACCGGTAGGGGCTCATGAATGCACCCGCCCGGCCCAGTCAGCGGCGGCGCACCAGCGGGAACGGCAGCGTCTCGCGGATCGTCAGACCGGTGAGGAACATGACGAGCCGGTCGACGCCGATCCCGAGTCCGCCGGTGGGCGGCATCGCGTACTCCAGGGCGTCGAGGAAGTCCTCGTCCAGCTCCATCGCCTCGGGGTCTCCCCCGGCGGCCAGCAGGGACTGCTCGGTGAGCCGGCGGCGCTGCTCCACCGGGTCGGTCAACTCCGAATAGGCGGTGCCCAGTTCCGTGCCGAACGCGACGAGGTCCCAGCGTTCCGCGAGCCGCGGGTCCCTGCGGTGCTGCCGGGTCAGCGGGGAGACGTCGGTGGGGAAGTCCTTGTAGAACGTGGGCAGCCCGGTCCTCTCCTCGACCAGACGTTCGTACATCTCCAGGACGACGTCACCGCGCCCGTCGTCCGGCGTGTACGGAACGCCCGCGCGGTCGCACAGCCGCAGCAGCCTCTCCAGGCTCGTGTCGGCGTCGATCTCGTCGCCCAGGGCCTCGGAGACCGCTCCGTACACCGTCTTGACCGGCCACTCCCCGGAGATGTCGTGCTCGACCCCGTCCTTGCGGGCGACCGGTGAGCCGAACGCGGCGGTCGCGGCGCCCTGGATCAGCTCGCGGACGAGGTCGAGCATCACGTCGTAGTCCGCGAAGGCCTGGTACGCCTCCAGCATCGTGAACTCGGGGTTGTGCTTGTAGGAGACGCCCTCGTTGCGGAAGGTGCGGCCCAGTTCGAAGACCTTCTCCATGCCGCCGACGCACAGCCGTTTGAGGTAGAGCTCGGGCGCGATGCGCAGATAGAGGTCCAGGTCGTAGGCGTTGATGTGGGTGGTGAAGGGACGCGCGTTGGCCCCGCCGTGGATCTGCTGGAGCATCGGGGTCTCGACCTCCAGGTAGCCGCGGTCGAGCAGCCCCTGGCGCAGGGCCTGGACGGCCGTGGAGCGGGCGCGCACGACGTCGCGGGCGGCGGGGCTGGACACGAGGTCGAGGTAGCGGCGGCGGACCTTCGCCTCGGGGTCGGCGAGTCCCTTGCGCTTGTCGGGGAGCGGGTGGAGGCACTTGGCGGTGAGCAGCCAGGCGGTGACGAACACCGTGGGTTCGCCGGAGTCGCTCGCGCCCGCAAGACCGTCGGCGCTGATGTGGTCGCCGATGTCGATCACCTGCCGGAAGCGGTCGAGCGCCTCGCCCGACTCCGTTCGGGTGAGGGCGATCTGGAGGTCGCCCGACCAGTCGCGCAGCACGGCGAAGAGGATCCCGCCGAAGTCGCGTACGAGCATCACGCGTCCGGCGACGGTCACGTCCTCGCCGCCGCGGACCTCGGCCAGGAGACGGGTGCGCGGCGGGATGCCGACCGGGTAGGGGTCGGTGCCCTCGGCGCGCAGCCGGTCGAGCTTGCGGTGCCGCACCCGGACCTGGTCGGGCAGCCCGGTGGTGGGGTCGTCCGCGCGGGCCGCGCCCTCGGCGTCGAGACCGAGGGCCGCGAGCGAGGGCAGGCCCGCGGTCGAGGCGGGCGCGGGGGCGCCCTTCGCGTGTCCCTTGCCCCACAGGCTGCGCAGCGAGGGCACGGAGACGAAGCCCTCGGCGATGGCGGACGCCAGGCCGATGCGGGCGAGGGCGCCGGTGTCGCCGTAGCAGATGAAGCGCGGGTACCACTCCGGGTGGTACTTGGCGTTGGACCGGTAGAGGGCCTCCAGCTGCCACCAGCGGGAGAAGAACAGCAGCAGCCTGCGCCAGAGTCTGAGCACCGGTCCGGCGCCGATGCGGGCGCCCTCCTCGAAGACCGAGCGGAACACGGCGAAGTTGAGGGAGATGCGCCGGACCCCGAACTTGCCGGCGACCGCGCAGACCTCCGCGACCATGAACTCCATGACGCCGTTGGGCGCGCTGCGGTCGCGGCGCATGAGGTCGAGGGAGATGCCGTCGCGGCCCCAGGGTACGAAGGAGAGCAGGGCGAGGAGCTTGCCGTCGGACCCCGTCGCCTCGACGAGCAGGCAGTCGCCGTCCTCCGGGTCGCCGAGCCGGTCCAGGGCCATCGAGAAGCCGCGCTCGGTCTCGGTGTCGCGCCAGGCGTCCGCGCGGCGCACGATCTCCTCCATCTCGCTGTCGGAGAGGGTGGAGTGGCGGCGGACCCGGCAGGTGGCGCCGGAGCGTCTGACGCGGTTGACGGCCTGCCGGGTGACGCGCATGTCGCGGCCGGACAGGTCGAAGCCGGCGACGTTCAGGATCGCCTCGTCACCGAGCTGGAGGGCGCCGAGCCCGGAGCGCGCGAACGCCTTGGCGCCCTCCTCCGAGGCGCCCATGACGGCGGGCGCCCAGGCGTAGCGGCGGGCGATGTCGAGCCAGGCGGCGATCGCGTGCGGCCAGGCCTCCCGGTCGCCGACCGGGTCACCGCTGGCCAGGCACACTCCGGCCTCGACGCGGTAGGTGACGGCCGCCTTGCCGCTGGGCGAGAAGACGACGGCCTTGTCGCGGCGGGTGGCGAAGTAGCCGAGGGAGTCCTCCCCGCCGTACGCCTGGAGGAGGGCGCGGATCCGTGACTCCTCGTCACCGTGCAGGGCCGCGACCAGGCGCTGGGAGCGGAAGAGCGTGGCGGCGGCGTTGAGCAGGGCCAGGGCGCCGAAGAGGCCGAGGACGAAGAACAGCCAGTGCGGCGGACGGCCGTCGAAGGAGCGTCCCGAGACGAGTCCGCCGCAGACCCGGTTGGCGGCCCACAGCAGCCGCTGGCCCTCCACCAGGGTGCCGGGGAACAGAGCGACCAGGCCCCAGCCGAGGAGGATCGCCACGACGAGCCCGGCGACCAGGACGAGCAGGGCGCGGCGTACGGCGGCGCGGCGCGAGTCGGCGTAGAACTCGCGGCGGGCCACGATCAGCAGCGCGAGCAGGAGCCCGCAGACGACCAGCGAGGGGATGGAGGCGGCGTAGAGGCCGACGGCGACCCCGAGGGCGTCGGTCAGGACGAGCAGGCCGAGGTAGACGACCACCAGCCACCAGGCGATCTTCTTGCGGGCGGCCGTCGCGGCGGCGAGCAGGAAGAGGAAGACGGCGTACGCGAGGTTGGCACTGACGGGGATGATCAGCAGGTCGAGGAAGCGCACGACCGGCCGCAGCACCGCGCGCACCGGGGGGATGAAGGCGAGCAGGGTGCAGAGCAGGCCGATGAAGGCGAAGAAGGTGGCGAAGCCTTCGGGCACCTTGCTGAGGAAGCCGGTCCTGGGCGGCCGTGGCGGGCCGCTGGCGGTCTTCGGCGGGCGGGCCTCCACGGTGGCACTCATGGTTCCGACTGTAGGAAGAGCGGCGGTGGCGCGCCCGTCGAGCGGATCTCCGCCGCTCCCCCGCGGCCGGGCGACCTGCGGGTTCCGATAGCCTCGCAGCCGTGACGGAAGAGCAGCACGCGCATCGGTTCGAACGCGGGACGGACGGTCCCAAGGTCATCGTCGTCGGGGTGGACGGCTCCGAGTCCTCACTGCGTGCCGCGGCCTACGCCGGCGGTCTGGCGCGGCGCCAGCGCGCGCTGCTGGCGGTGGTCTACGTCCAGCCGGTGATGGCGGCGGGGGCCGCGCTCGGGGTGCCGGTCGCGGAGACGACCGACGAGATCGCCGAGGATCTGATCCAGTACATCCGTGACGCCGCCGAGCGGGTGAAGGACATATTCGATGTCCGCTGGGAGTTCCACACCTTCCGCGGTGACCCCTACAACGGTCTGGTCACCGCCGCGGACGAACTGAAGGCGGACGCGGTGGTGGTCGGGGCCTCCGAGCAGGCCGGGCACCGGATCGTCGGATCGGTGGCGATCCGCCTGGTGAAGGCGGGCCGCTGGCCCGTCACCGTCGTGCCGTAGCCACGCGTCGGGGGCGGCCCCGTTCGCCCGTCACCGGGTCATGGCCAGTCCGGCGCGGCCCGCTCCCCTGCCGAGGACGACGTCGCGGATCCGGTCGCGCACGGCGCCGACGGCGGCGCCCTGCTCCAGCGCCGCGTTCAGGTCGACGACCCGGCCCGCGTCGAGGTCGAAGGCCAGCGGGATGAACTCGGCCTTCGTCACCTCCCACCGCCGCGACGGCCGCGCGGGCGGGGAGAAGGTGAAGCGGCCGAGGGTGCCCTGGTCCCCGCGCGGGTCCTGGACGCCCTGGTCGTCGTACATCTCCCCGGCGATCTGGTCGCCGGTGCCGTAGACGACCCAGGTGCCGTTGACCTTCTCGTACGCCTGCGGGACGTGGGAGCGGGTCCCGACGATCAGGTCGATGTCGGGGCGCCCGCCGGTGCGGGAGGCGGTCAGCCGCCTGGCCAGGCTCAGCTGGTTCCGGTCCGGCTGGTCCTGCCATTCGGTGCCCCAGTCGAGGGAGACGACGACCACGTCGGCGCCGGCCGCGCGAGCGGCCCGGGCGTCCGCGACGATCCTGTCGGGGTCGGCACCGGCGACCGTCCAGGACTGGCCGGGCGGGAGCGGGAGGCCGCCGGTGCCGTCGGTGTACGCGAGGTGGGCGACGCGGGCGCTGCCGGCCCGGAGCAGGGTGACCGCGCTCGACTCCTGTGCGCTGCGGGCCGATCCGGTGTGCCGCACTCCGGCGCGGTCCAGCGCGTCCAGGGTGCGCCTGACGCCGTCGGCGCCGTCGTCCAGGGCATGGCCGGACGCGGTGGAGCAGGAGTCGTAGCCGGTGCCGGCGAGGCCGTCGGCCACCTGGGGCGGGGACTTGAAGACGTAGGTTCCGGCCCGGTCGTCGCCCGGGTCGTACACGGTCCGCAGGTGACAGAGCGCCAGATCGGCGCCGGAGACGGCGGGGCGGACGGCCGCGAGCATGGGCCGGAAGTCGTATCCGGCGCCTCCCGCGTCGGAGCCCGCCCGCTCCAGGACCGAGCTGTCCGGCAGGATGTCGCCGCCGGCGACGAGGGTGAAGCCTCGGGCGGCGGCGGGGCCGGCCTGTCCTTCGCGGTGCCGCACGGTCGAGTGGTGGGTCTGGGTGACCAACGCGGCCCCGATGACGGCGGCCGCGAGGGCCAGTTGGATCTGTCGCGCACGTGTGATCATGCCAGGCCCCATGCGGTCGCATTTAATTACTAATAGAACGAATCCACAGGTACGGACCGACGGCAGTCAAGGAGACACCCTCGCGGCTCACCCGTACGGCGTGCACGGACGGGATGACGGGGGGGGAACGGTCGTACGAACCCCGTGTCCCGGAACGCGGCGCTCCCCCTCCGCCGACCGTTCGGCGCACCGTTCACCGAGCGCTTCGACCGCCCGGCGCACGACCCTGTCCCCGGCCTGTCCGCGCGGAGTCCGGGGCGCTGACATACACGCCATGACGGCCGGAACCACCACCATCACCCCCAGGACGACCGCCGAGCACGAGCTCGCCGCGCTGCAACGCGAGCACGGCCGCCCCCTCTTCGCCCTGCTGCTGCGCCTGTGCGACGGCGACCGCCAGCGCGCCGAGGACCTGGTGCAGGAGACCTTCGTACGGGCCTGGCAGCACCCCGAGGCCCTGCGCGCCGACGCCTTCGACTCCGTACGGCCCTGGCTGCTCACCGTGGGGCGGCGGCTCGCCATCGACGCGCGGCGCGCCCGGCAGGCACGGCCCCCCGAGGTCCCCGACGCGGTCCTCGACCACGCACGCGTCTGCGCCGATCACGCCGAACGGTCGGCGGCGACGCTGGATGTGCGGGAGGCTGTGAAGACACTCACTCCCGAACACCGTGAAGTCCTGGTGCTGGTGTACTTCCAGGGGGCGAGTGTGGCCGAGGCCGCCGCCACCCTGGGGATTCCACCGGGTACGGTGAAGTCCCGCGCGTACTACGCGCTGCGCGCCCTGCGCCGGGTACTTCCCGGATACGCGGCCGACCTGCGCTGAAACCGACGCCTTGGTCAAACCTTCGTAAAGCGCCTTGCTGAGGACCATGGTTGAGCAATCAGCTTGCCTCATCCGTTTTCCGGACTGGGGCCCGGGGTCGGGCGACGCGCACGCACCGGAGGAAGGCAGGAAGGGATGCTGCACAGAGGGCAAGAGAGCACGGACGGCACCGGCGGGGGCGAACTCACCGTCCCCATGGCCTGGTTGTACGCCGAGTACATCGCCGACGAACTGCTGCGGACGGGCGACCTGATGCCGCCCACCTCCTTCGAGTTCCGCGCCGGGCGCGACGCCCTCGCGCTGACCATCTTCCTGTCCGACAGCGGCGGCGAACTCTCCGGGATCCGGGTCATCACCCAGCTGGAGACCTGGCTCTCGCTGACGGCGTACGACCAGCCCTGGCACACGTGGGTGCGCGAACGGCTGGAACTGTGCGCGGCCGAGGCGACCGGACGTGCCGCGCCCGATCCCGATCTGCGGCTCGCGTCGGCCGCCTGGCGCTGGCTGGAGGAGACGGAACTGCTCGCTCCGGACCTGGACGCGGTCCCCGGCGGCGGCTCCGTGCCCGGCGAGGACGACGGCCCCAAGGTGTGGACGGCGGCCTGGCGGCTGGGACTTCCGCTCGGGCATCTGGCCATCCACCTCTTCTGACGGGCGCCGCGACCTGGCCGGAAACGCTCCCGGCGGCGGCCACGGCCGCGCCGGGAACAGAATTCCCGGGCTCGCACCAATCCGCGAGCGCGCCCGCTCCGAATGTCCTGTCCCCGATTCCTGACGAGTCTTGAGTGATTCGACGGTCTGATGCGTACCCGTGGGCAACAGCAACACCACTCACAGTCCGCATCAACGCCACGAGGATTCGGTATCCGGTATGAGGTCCCTTGAACGGCATGGCGACGTCGGCGCCTATGCGCTCGGCGTGCTCGGCGAGGCGGAAGCCTTCCGCTTCGAGGACCACCTCGTGGAATGCGCTCAGTGCACGGCGTTCGTCAGCGAGTACCGGCCCGCCACACGGCAGTTGATGCTGTACCGGCAGTCGACACCGCGCAGCGTGCACCCCTTCGCCGCCCCCGGGCCGCGACTGCTCGACCGGCTGCTCGGCGAGGTCAGCACCCGCAACCGGGCCGGGCGCCGGCGCTTCCTGTTCGCCCTGGCCGCCTCGGTGGTGCTCACCGCGGGCGGGTCCGCGATCGCCCTCTCCGCCGCCGGCCACGACTCGCCTTCGGGCACGGTCGCCGCGGCCGACCCCCCGTCGAGCCAGATGGCCAGGACCGACGCGGAGACCGGCGTCTGGGCCCAGGTGACGACCCGGGAACGGCTGTCGGGCAGCGAGATCGAGGTCGCGGTCAAGGACCTCAAGGGTCCACGCTCCTGCGAGCTGATCGCCATCGGCAAGGACGGCTCGGAGCAGTCGGTGACCAGCTGGATGGAACCCGCGCACCACGAGGACACCCTCACCATGCAGGGCGGCTCGTCGATGCGACCCGAAGAGATCCGCCGGTTCGAGGTGCGCACGGCGGACGGCGAGCACCTCGTGACGCTCAACTCGCCCTGATTCCGGCCCGCTTCACCGTCCGGAAGCCGTACAGGCCCGTCCGGCGGGCCCGTCGGGTCCGCGTGCCGGGTCCGCGTGCCGGGTCCGCCTACTTGAGCAGCCGGGACATCCTCCGGTCCGCCAGCGGCTTCCCGCCCGTCTGGCAGGTGGGGCAGTACTGCAACGAGGAATCGCTGAAGGAGACTTCACGGATGGTGTCGCCGCACACCGGGCACGCCTCCCCCGTCCTCCCGTGCACCCGCAGACCGGTCTTCTTCTCCGCCTTCAGCCGTCCGGCGGCCAGCCCGTGGGAGCGCTCCACCGCCTCGGTGAGCGTGCCGCGCAGCGCCTCGTACAGCCGCCGGGTCTCCTCGGGGGTCAGCGAGGAGGCGATCTTGAAGGGGGACATCCTGGCGGCGTGCAGGATCTCGTCGCTGTAGGCGTTGCCCACGCCCGCGATCAGGCCCTGGTCGCGGAGCGCGCCCTTGAGCCGGCGCCGCTCGCCCTGGAGCAGTCCGGCGAACCGCGGCTCGTCGAAGTCGTCGGCGAGCGGGTCGGGACCGAGCCGGGCCACACCCGGAACGAGCTCCGGGTCCTCGACGACGTACACGGCGAGCCGTTTCTGGGTGCCAGCCTCCGTGAGGTCGAAGCCCTCGCCGGTCTCCAGCGCGACACGCAGCGCGAGCGGCCCCTTGCCCGGCCGGGGCATGCCGTCGGGGAGCGTGTCCCTCCAGTGCAGCCAGCCCGCCCGGGCCAGATGGGTCACGAGGTGCGGGCCGTCCGTCGCGAGGTCGAGGAACTTGCCGAACCGGCGGACGGCCGTGACCTCGCGCCCCTCCAGGGCCGAGACGGGAGGGTCGTACGTCTTCAGGACACTGACGGCGACGGGCAGCACGCGCACGATCCGGCGGCCGACGAGACGACCGGCCAGGAATTCCTTGAGCGCTTCGACCTCGGGCAGTTCCGGCATGTCTCCAGGGTGCCATCCGGCACCGGACGCCACCCGGGACCGGCTCGGCACCGGACGGCACGGAACGACACGACACGGCACCGGCACCGGCACCCGGGTTCAGTTCCGTTCGCCGACCATGAACTCGCACCACACGACCTTGCCGCCGCCGCGCGCCTCGACGCCCCAGACGTCGGTGAGCCGGTCGACGAGCAGCAGCCCCCGGCCCGAGACGCCGGACTCGCCCGCCTCGCGGCGGCGCGGCAGCGCGCTGGAGGAGTCCTCGACCTCGACCCGCAGTCTGCGGTCGGATCCGGCCAGGACGCGCAGGGTGACGATCGCCGATCCCTCGGTGTGCATCAGGGCGTTGGTGATCAGCTCGTCGGCGACCAGCTCGATCTCGTCGGCCCGGTCACGGGCTCCCCACGCCCGGACGGCGGCCCGGATCATGTGCCGGGCCTCGCTGAGCGCCTCCGGGTCGCCGGGGGCCACGTGCTGCTGGAGGCGTCCGCCCGAGCGCTGGTCGATCAGGCCGTGGCGGCGCAGGAGCAGCAGGGCCACGTCGTCGTCGCCGCCGCGGGCCTCGGCCATGTCGATGAGGACGTCGGCGAGGTCGCTCACGTCGTCCGGGCCGACGCGGATGCGTTCCCTGAGCGTGTGCATGCCCTCGTCGAGGTCCACGCCGGGCTCCTCGACGAGCCCGTCGGTGCACAGCAGCAGCGTCTCGCCGGGGTCGAGTTCGACGGTGGCGACCGGGTATTCGAGGCGTCCGAACTCGGCGGACAGCCCGAGCGGCAGACCGCCTTCGACGGGCAGCCGCCGGCAGGTCCGGTCGGTGTACCGCACGAGCGGGTCGATGTGTCCGGCCCGGACCAGCTGGGTCACCCCGGTGGACAGGTCGATCTCCGCGTACAGGCAGGTCGCGAAGCGGTCGGTGTCGAGTTCGTGGAGGAAGACGGAGGCGCGGGCCATCACGGTGGCCGGGGTGTGCCCCTCGGCCGCGTAGGCGCGCAGCACGATGCGCAGCTGGCCCATCACGGCCGCCGCGTGGGTGTCGTGGCCCTGGACGTCGCCGATCACGGCGCCGACGCGGCCGCCGGGCAGCGGGATCAGGTCGTACCAGTCGCCGCCGATGTCGCGGCCGAGCGAGGCGGAGCGGTAGCGGACGGCGATGTCGGCTCCGCTCACGCTGGGGATGGAGCGCGGGAGCATCGCCTGCTGGAGGCCCTGGGCGAGGTCCTTCTCCTGCTCGAAGAACATGGCCCGCTGAAGGCTCTGGGCGATGCTGCTGCCGAGCGCGACGAGGACGTTGCGCTCGTCCTCCGAGAAGCCGTGCCGGTCGTTGTAGAGCAGGCCGATCGCGCCGATGGGGCGGGCCTGCACGATGAGCGGCAGATACGCCGCCGAGGTGATCTTCAGCCCGGTGATGTTGGGCCACAGCAGGGGGTACGACTCGGCGAACTCCTCGGGCGACTCGATGAAGTGCGGTGCGAGGGTCCGTACGACCTCGTTCATCGGGTACTGGGCGTCCAGGCGCGTGACCCGGGTGCCGGGGACGTAGCTGGCCTCGGGGCCGGTGGCGACCATGCGGATGCGGCCGGCCTCCACCAGGCCCATGACGAGGCTGGCCGCCCCGAGGTGGGTGAGGCCGTGGGTGTCCTGGAGCACGTCGATGACGTCCTGGACGGTGACGGCGTGGGCCAGGGCGGCCGTGGTCAGCTGGACGACGCTGGTCTGCTGGCGCCGTACCTCGTGCCGGGCGGCCTGTTCACGGCGCGCCACGCTCTCGTCGAGCTCCGCGGTGGCGTCGCGCACGATGCCGATGATGCGGCGGGGTCTGCCGTTCTCGTCGCGGCGGATGTAGCCCTGGGTGTGGGTCCAGCGCAGGACGCCGTCGCGGCGGCGGATGCGGAAGTAGGCGCCGTAGTTCTCGCTGCCGTCCTTCAGGGCGTGGGAGACCATCGTGTCGAGCCGGCGCGACTCGGCCGGCGGGACCCGCATGGACAGGGTCGACGGGCGCCCGTCGTACTCGTCCGGGCGCACGTCGAAGACCTCGTGGGCCTGGGCGTCCATCTGCATCAGACCGGTGTCCAGGTCCCAGTCGAAGCTGCCCATGCGGTTGAGCGCCAGGATCGGATCCGGGTGGGCGGGCCAGTCGTCCGGGAGTGACAGGGCGCTCGCTCCCCGATCAACCATGGGGCCACCATGCCAGCATTTGCCCGATTGTTCGACTTCTGGGAAGCCCGCTTCCGGGCCCCGGACGGGCGGGCGTTTCACGTCCCGGGGGGATCGGCGGAGACGTCGAAGACGCTGTCGGGTCCGGTCGGGTCGTCCGGGATCAGCCCGCCGTCGGGAGCGTCGGGGCTGTCCGGGGCGGCGTCCTCGGTCGGCGTGCCCGGCTCGTCGGAGGGGACCCCCGGGTCCGGGGAGCCGGACCGGCCGGGGTCGGCCGGGTCGCCGGGCGGGACCGTGGTGCCGCCCGAGGGAGCCGGGCCGGTCCCGGGTCCGGTCTTCGGCGACGCCGTGACGGTGGCCTCGGGGCAGTGCGAGGGCTCGGCGCTCGGGCGGGCGGGGCGGGCCGGTGCGGCCACGTCCATGGCGGCCCCGTCCGTCGGCGCGGCCGTGGGCGCGGTGCCGGGCCCCGCGCTCTCCCCGGGGGTGCCCTCGCCGTCGCCCGGCGTCGGGGTCACGGTCCGCGTCGGGGACGGGGTCACCGTCGCGGTCGGCGTGAGGCAGTCGGAGGCGGACGGGGACGGACTCCGGCCGCCCGGCGTGGCGTCGGCGGAGGGCCGCTCGGAGGGAGCCGGGCCGGGTGGCTCGGGGCTCGCTCCCCGGGGCGGCGGCACGGTGTGGTCGTGGCGGTGGCCCTCGTACCCGACCGGCCGCTCGATCCAGGTGCTGTCGCCGACGTCGACGATCGTGATGTCGCTGATGACGTCGGGCGCCGGGGTCACGATGACGACCTCGGCGGGCCGGTATCCGCTCCAGGGCCTGCCCCGGGTGTCCGGGTTCCCGTCGATGACCGTGGGCCGGCCCAGCGGGTTGCCGCAGGCGCAGCGGACCCGGGGGACGCCCCGGTCGTCGACGAGGACGGCCGTACCGGCCTGGAGCACGGCCTGGAAGCCGGTCGCCTGTCCGGCGGCGAATCCGTGGTCCGTGACCCCGGTGTCGGCGCGCAGGACGACCGGGGTCAGCTGGCGCAGATAGTCCGGGACGGACGCCGGGGCGATGCCGGAGAGTTCGGCGAAGACGCGGGCCCTGGCCCGGTCGGCGGCGAGGTAGCGGATCTGCCTGCCGACGTCGCAGCTGCCGTTGTTGAGGGTGCCGCCGTACAGGCCCGGCGTGCCGCCCGAGACGGAGCGGACCCCCTCGCTGCCGGTGGCCGAGGGTTGCGGCGTTCGGGTGACGGGCGGCCGGGTCGCGGGGGTGGTGTCGGTGGGTCCCGTGAAGGGGTCGGGCCCCCGGTCGGCGAGGGGCTGAAGGAGCACCTCGCCGCCGGTGGATCCGTTGGGCGCCGTGCCCCCGCCACCGCCGTCACAGCCCGCGACGACGAGGAGCGCGGCCGCGAGCGCGCAGGCCGCGGAAAAGGTCCTGGTGGGTATGTGCACCACGTCTCTCCCGTTCGTGCCGGGCAGTTGGTGCCTCATTCTCTGCGTCACCCTCTTGGCGCACGCAAGCGGAAACCGGTCACCCAGCGTCACAATGGTGGGGAGAGGAGCCCGTGCCATGGAGTGGTTCGTCGCACCCGGCTACTGGATGGGCCGGCTGGTCTTCCAGCGGGGTCTCGCCGTGCTGTATCTGGTCGCGTTCCTGGGCGCGGCCCTCCAGTTCCGTGCGCTGACCGGGGAGCGCGGGATGCTGCCCGTGCCCCGCTTCGTGCAGCGGGTCAGGTTCCGGGAGGCGCCGAGCGTGTTCCACTGGCACTACTCGGACCGGTTCTTCGCCGCCTGGTGCTGGACGGGCTGCGCGGTGTCGGCGGCGCTGGCCGGCGGGCTGGACGGGCTGCTGCCGCTGTGGGGCGCCATGCTGCTGTGGCTCGTGCCGTGGGCGCTGTACCTGTCGGTCGTCAACGTCGGCCAGACCTGGTACGCGTTCGGCTGGGAGTCGCTGCTCCTGGAGGTGGGCTTCCTCGCGGTGTTCCTCGGCAACGACGAGGTGGCGCCACCGGTCGTCGTGCTGTTCCTGCTGCGCTGGGTGCTGTTCCGGGTGGAGTTCGGGGCGGGGCTGATCAAGATGCGGGGCGACGCCTGCTGGCGGAAGCTGACCTGCCTCTACTACCACCACGAGACCCAGCCGATGCCGGGCCCCCTCAGCTGGTTCTTCCACCGTCTGCCCGGGCCCCTGCACCGCGTCGAGGCCGCCGCGAACCACTTCACCCAACTCGTGCTTCCCGTGCTGCTGTTCACCCCGCGGCCGATCGCGACGGCCGCCGCCTCGCTGATGATCCTGACCCAGCTGTGGCTGGTGCTGTCGGGCAACTTCGCCTGGCTGAACTGGACGACGATCGTGCTCGCCCTGAGCGTGACCGAACTCCCCGGCACCGCGCCGCGGACCTCGCCCGCGCCGCTCTGGTACGAGGTGGTCGTGCTGGTGGTGGCCGCGGGGCTGCTGGCGCTCGGCTACCGTCCGGCGCGCAACCTGGTCTCACGGCGGCAGATCATGAACCGCTCCTTCGACCCGCTGCGTCTGGTCAACACCTATGGGGCGTTCGGCAGCGTCAGCAGGATGCGCCACGAGGTGGTCGTCGAGGGCACGGCGGAGGAGGTGCCGCGCGAGGACGCCGACTGGCGGGAGTACGAGTTCCGGGGCAAGCCCGGTGATCCACGGCACTGGCCGCGCCAGTTCGCTCCGTACCATCTGCGGCTCGACTGGCTGATGTGGTTCGTGGCGCTCTCCCCCGGATACGCCGGCACCTGGTTCTCCGGCCTCGTGGAACGGCTGCTGGAGAACGACCGGGACACGCTGCGGCTGCTGCGCCGCTGCCCGTTCCCCGCCGACGCGCCGCCCCGCTACGTCCGCGCCCGTCTCTTCCGCTACCGGTACACGACCTGGAGCGAGCTGCGCGAGACGGGCGCGTGCTGGCACCGGACCTATGTGCGCGACTTCCTCCCGCCGACCCGGCTGGAGGGCGCGGCCCGGCAAAGGGCTCCGCGCCGGTGACGGGCTCCGCGCCCGTGACGGTCAGGCGGGGACGGGGGCCGCGGCGGGGAGCAGTCCCTCCGCGCGCAGTTCCCGCCAGAAGTCCGGGGGAACCGGCTCGGCGAACCGCTCGGCGCAGTCGCGGACCTCGGCGGCCGAGCGGGCCCCGGCCAGCACGCTGACGACGGCCGGATGCGCGGCCGGGAAGGCCAGGGCGGCGGCCCGCAGGCTGGTGCCGTGACGGTCCGCGATCTCCTTCAGACGCAGGGCGCGGTCCAGCAGACCGCCCGGCGCCACGGCGTAGTCGTACGTCGCCCCGGGCCTCGGGTCGGCCAGCAGACCGGAGTTGAAGGCGCCGCCGACGACGACCGCGACGCCCCGGTCCCGGGCGGCGGGCAGCAGACCGGTGAGGGCGCCCTGGTCCAGGAGGGTGTAGCGGCCCGCGCACAGCACCACGTCGACATCGGTCTCGCGGACGAACCTGGTCAGCATCGGTGCCTGGTTCATGCCCACGCCGACGGCGCCGACCACTCCCTGCGAGCGCAGCTCCGCCAGCGCGGGAAAGCCCTCGCGGAACGCCTGTTCGGCGTGGTCGTCGGGGTCGTGGAGGTAGACGACGTCCACGTGGTCGAGGCCGAGCCGCTCCAGGCTGGCGTCCAGGCTCCGTCGTACGCCGTCGGCGCTGAAGTCCCAGACGCGGCGGTGCGTGGCGGGAACCGCGAACCCGTCGGCGAGGTCGTCGCCGCCGGTGTCCACGGGCTCCAGGACACGGCCCACCTTGGTCGACACGGTGTACCGCTCCCGGGGCAGCCCGCGCAGGGCCGCGCCCAGGCGTCTTTCGGAGAGGCCGAGGCCGTAGTGCGGGGCGGTGTCGAAGTAGCGGATGCCGCTGGTCCAGGCGGCGGCGACCGCCTCGTACGCCTGCTCCTCGGTGACCTCCGTGTACAGGTTGCCGATGCCGGCGGCGCCGAAGGACAGCGCGCTGACGGGGACGCCACGGGCACCGAGGACTCGCTCGCGGCCGCCGGTCCCGGAAGCCTCCCCGGTCACCGGCTCCCCGAGGCCGTGGCGTTCCTGAGCGTCCGTCATACGGGTTCTCCTTCGGGTCGGCGAGGTCGGCACCGGCGTCGGAGCGGGCGTCCGAGTCGGCGTCGTCCCGAGGATCTCTCCCCCGCCGGCCCGCGTACAGCGTCGTGCACTCCTTGATCCGCTTTCCGGCACGTCCGACGGGTGCACTCCGAAGGTCCCGGGTCGTGGACTCTCGACGTGACGCCCCGGCTGCGGGCAGAGTGCTCCCCGTAACTACTCGCCAGTACGACACGAGTGAGGAGTGCCCGTGACCACCTGGGCCGGCCGGACCGCCACCGAGATCGCCGCAGCCGTACGCGAGAAGAAGGTCACCCCCCGCGAGGTGGTGGCCGAGCACCTCGCGCGGATCGAACGCCTCGACGGGCGCGTCGGCGCCTTCCGCACGGTCCGCGCCGAAGCCGCCCTCGCGGAGGCCGACGAGGTGGCCGGCCGGGACCTCGGCCGGCTCCCCCTCGCGGGGGTGCCGGTGGCGGTGAAGGACAACCTCGCGGTACGCGGCGAGTCGACCCGCAACGGTTCGGCCGCGACCCCGGACACGCCCGCCGCCGCGGACCACGTCACCGTGGCCCGGCTGCGCGCGGCGGGCGCCGTCGTGGTGGGCCTGACGAACGTGCCCGAACTCTGCGTCTTCGGCACCACGGAGGGCGTGTACGGCAGCGCGCGCAACCCCTGGGACCTGTCCCGTACGGCGGGCGGCTCCTCGGGCGGCAGCGCGGCCGCGGTCGCGGCCGGGATGGTGCCGATCGCGCTCGGCAACGACGGCATGGGCTCCCTGCGCATCCCCGCCGCCAACTGCGGTCTGGTCACGCTGAAGCCGGGCCACGGGGTGATCCCCGCCGGGATCGGTCACGGCGACTGGTTCGGCATGTCGGAGAACGGGCCGCTGGCCACGACCGTCGAGGACGCCCGGCTGATGTACGCCCTCCTCGCGGACGTCGAGCCGGCACCGCCCGCGGAGCCCGCCACCCACAGGATCGCCGTCTCGGTCCGCAGCCCGCTGGCCGGAATCCGCGTCACCCGGCCGTATACGGACGCGGCCCGCGAGGCGGCCGCGCTGCTGGCCGAGGCCGGCCACCGGGTACGGACCGCGAACCCGCCCTATCCGCTGTGGCTGAGCACGACCTCGCTCGCGCACTGGACGGCGGGCACGGCGGTCGACGCAGAGGACCTCGACCCGCGCGGGCTGGCCCGGCGCACCCGGGTGCACGCGGCCATCGGGCGCCGCTTCGTCACCGGTGTGCGCAAGGGGGACCGCCGCGAGCAGCTGCGCGGACGGCTGGCGGCGTTCTTCGCGGAGTACGACGTGCTGCTCACCCCGGCGCTGGCCCGGCGGGCCCCCGCCTCCGTCGACTGGCACGAGCGGGGCTGGCTGCGCAATGTGCTGGCCAACACCAACTACTCCCCGATGACCCCGCCGTGGAACCTCACCGGCTGGCCCGCGATGTCGGTGCCGTTCGGACGGCTGCCGGGCGGCGCGCCCCGTGCCGTGCAGCTCGTCGGCCTGCCCGGCTCCGAGGAGGCCCTCCTCGACGTGGCCGGGCAACTGGAAGTGCTCCACCCGTGGCGGCGTACGGCGCCGCTGGACTGAGCGTCACCTCCGGCCGGAGGGCGTGTCCGGCCGGGGCCGGCCGCGGGGCCGGGCCACACACGCCGAAGCCGCGGCCGGTCGTCGGCCGCGGCTTCCCCTGTTCGGCTCGGGCGCGGGTCCGGCACTCGCGTGCCGTCGCCGGTTCCGCCGGGTCCCGGCGTCGGTCAGTCGACGCTGGGCAGGATGTGGGGCTCGGCGAGGTCGTCCTCGTAGCCCGCGAGGCGGATCGGAGCGGACCTGGCCCACACGTCCAGGCTTCCGAGCTTGGTGTCGGACCCACCCCGGCGCTCCATGCGTTCCTTGGGGCCGTGGTCTCGATTCGTCTTCTCTGGTGTCACCGCGCACTCCTTATGTGTCGGGTCACCCTCGGGACGTTAGGGCCCGGTGCTCTCGGGTCGCCTGACGCCCGCTCGGGTCTGAGTCGAAGCAGTTAGGGACGCGGTGGCGCCGGTAACTCGTGTGAGAGCAGGCCGTGGTGACCGGCTTGTCCCGGGACGGACGTGGGTGTGGGTGGACCCCAGTAAGTCTGTCCGTCGGGCTACAGCCTAACCAAATGAGCGGCCCCCTGCTCTATGGGGCTGAAAACGTGAGGTTACTGTCACACGTCATCCAGAACCCACCGGGCCGCGATCTGCGGTGATTTGAAACATGATGCCCCGTTCACGACCACCCATTCGGCTCAATATCGCCCCTGGGCGGGGGCGTCGCGGCCGGTCGCGGGCGGGACTGCGCCACCATCGGCCGACGGCCGTCGGTGCGTCCGGCTCCGAAGCCGCCACGCAGTTCAGGTCCCGTTGGCCGGTTCGCAAGGAGTCCATGCTCTGCTGTCGCACGGCAACGGCTTTTCTCGCGGGAGGACTGGCGCATGGAGCTGCGCAGCGTCGGGGAGCTGATGGATCTGCTGCACGCCTGCCGGGGCGTCCGGGACACCCCGGAGCTCAGCCGCTCCCGGGTTCGCCCGAACGGGGGACCACCCGTCGGCGGCACGGTCGATCTGCACGACCACGCCCTCCAGACCGCCGCGCTGCTGCGCCGGGGCCATCCCAGCGACAAGGAGCTCCAGGTCGCGGGACTCGTGCACGACATCGGGCACCTGCTCAGGCCGGGCGACGACGCCGGGCACTCCGTCCACGCCGCCGACGCTGTCCGGCCGCTCCTCGGCGAGCGGGTCTCCGGCCTCGTCCGTCTGCACGTCACGGCGGAGCGCTACCTCGCGGCCACGTCGCCGGTCCACGGGCCTCCCCCGCTGGACGCGCCGGCCCCGGCCGCTCCCGGCGGTCCGCTGACCCCGCGCGAGGCGGCGGCGTTCGAGCACGACCCGCTGGCGGAGGACGCGGTGATCCTGCGGCAGGCGGACGACGCGGGCAGGGTCCCCGGTCTGTACGCCGGGGACATGGAGGACTGGCGCACCCTGCTGGAACTGGTGGCGGAACGTTCCGCGCGCCTGGGGGCCCCGGACTGACGGCCGTCGCCGGGGCCTGTCGGCTGACGGCCCGTCATGAGACGGTACGCGGATGACACCGTCGTACGGTCTGGAGGGCAGGGCCGCCGTCGTCACCGGCGCCTCGCGCGGCATCGGTCTCGCCGTCGCCGAGGCGCTCGCCGGAGCGGGGGTGCGGGTGTGCGTGAGCGCGCGCGATCCGGACGCGGTGCGGAGCGCCGCCGAACAGGTCGGCGGCATCGGCCTCGCGGGCTCCGTCGCCGACGGGGAACATCTGGCGGAGCTGACCGGGCTGGCGCTGCGCACGTTCGGGCGGCTGGACATCGTGGTCAACAACGCGGCCACCAACCAGCCCTACGGCCCGCTCATGGACGCCGACCCGGAGCACTGGCGCGAGGCGTTCGCCGTGAACGTCGAGGCGCCGCTGCGTCTGGTGCAGTGCGCCTGGCGGGCCTGGATGGGCGAGCACGGTGGGGCCGTGGTCAACGTGTGCACGGAAGGAGCCGAGCACGTCGGCCCGCGGGTCGGCGCGTACGGCACCAGCAAGGCCGCGCTGCTCCACCTGACCCGGCAGCTCGCCGGGGAGCTGGCCCCTGCGGTGCGGGTCAACTCGGTCTCCCCCGGCCTCGTCCGCACCGAGATGGCCCGCTTCGTGTGGGAGGACGCCGAGGAGGAACTGGGCGCCTCGCTCCCGCTGGGCCGGATCGGGCGGCCGGAGGACGTCGCCCGCGCCGTCGTCTGGCTGGCCTCCGACGCGGCCCGCTGGATCACCGGCGCGGATCTGCTGGTCGACGGCGGAACACGGGTGAGGCCGGCCTGGACGGGCGCCCCCGTCGCCGCCGTGCAGGAACGGCTGCGCCTGCGGACCCCTGACGTACAAAGGCCCGCAGGGTAGGTCGTGTCCGCAAAGTCGCGTCGTCCGCCCGGAGGGGCAGGCGAGACCTTGCGGACACGGCCTAGCGGCTCCGCTACCACTTGCCGGGCGCGTAGTCCTTCATGAAGACGCCGTACAGGTCCTCGCCCAGCTCGCCGCGGACGATCGGGTCGTACACGCGGGCCGCGCCGTCGACGAGGTCGAGCGGGGCGTGGAAGCCCTCGTCGGCCAGGCGCAGCTTGTCGTAGTGCGGGCGCTCGTCGGTGATCCAGCCGGTGTCGACGGAGGTCATCAGGATGCCGTCGGTCTGGAACATCTCCTGGGCGCTGGTGCGGGTCACCATGTTCATGGCGGCCTTGGCGGCGTTGGTGTTCGGGTGGCCCGCGCCCTTGTAGCCGCGGCCGAACACGCCCTCCATCGCGGAGACGTTGACGACGTACGCGCGTCCGTTGGCCGCGGTGCGGGCGGCCTCGGCCATCTGCGGCCGCAGCTTGCTGATCAGGATGAACGGCGCCGTGTAGTTGCACAGCTGGGTCTCGAGGAGCTCGACCGGGGAGATCTGCTCGATGGTCTGCACCCAGGTGTTGCTCTCGACGACGTCGGGGAGCAGGCCGCCCGCGTCGATGGCGGTGCCCTCGCGGTGGCGGACCACGCTGGCGTTGCCGGCGACCAGGGCGAGATCGGCGACCTTCTGCGCCTCCAGGCCGGAGACACCGACGGGCAGCGCCGTCAGTCCGTCGACCGCGCCGGAGTTGAAGGCGCCGATGACGTGCTGGGCGGGGAGTTCACCGGCCGGCAGCGGGGCGCTCTCGCTCTCGACGAGCGCGGCGTACGCGGAGGGCAGCCGGCGCACGGTCTGCGTGGCGTTGTTGATCAGGATGTCGAGCGGGCCCTGCTCGGCGACGCGGTCGGCCAGCGCCACGGCCTGGGCCGGGTCGCGCAGGTCGATGCCGACGACCTCCAGACGGTGGATCCAGTCCGCCGAGTCGTCCATGGCCTTGAAGCGGCGGATCGCGTCGTTCGGGAAGCGCGTGGTGATCGTGGTGTGCGCGCCGTCCCGCAGCAGCCGCAGCGCGATGTACATGCCGATCTTGGCGCGGCCGCCGGTGAGCAGCGCCCGCTTGCCCGTGAGGTCGGTGCGGGCGTCGCGGCGGGAGCGGTTCAGGGCGGCGCAGTCCTGGCAGAGCTGGTGGTAGAAGTAGTCGACCTCGACGTACCGCGTCTTGCAGGTGTAGCAGGAGCGCGGGCGCTGGAGTATGCCCGCGATCTTGCCCTCCTCCGTCACCGACGACGGCAGGATGCCCTCGGTCTCGTCGTCGATGCGCTGGGCGGAACCGGTCGCGGTGGACTCGGTCACCAGCTTGTCGTGGGCGGTCTTGGCGGCGCGGCGCTCCTGGCGGCGGCGCTGCTTCACGGTCCGGTAGACACCGGCGGTGGCGCGGCGCACGGCGATGGCGTCGGGGTGGTCGACGTCGATCTTCTCGAGTTCGTCGAGCACGCTGAGGCAGACCGCCAGCCGCTCCGGATCGATGCCGGGACCGAACGCGACGTCCGCCACATCTGTCGTGTCCACGGCGGGGTTCGCCCGGCCGTCCTCTGTCACCGTCATCGCTGCCGTTCCTCGGGTTGTGCGCCGCGTTCGAAACCGCGCTCGCTTTCGAAGGCGGAATTTTACGGACCAATCGCGCGCGGCACCAAACCCGTTGTGATCATGGCGTGCAGGCGGAGATCAGTACGCGCACCTCCTCGGCCAGGGAACGGGCCAGCAGATCGAGGTCGGGCACGGCCTCGGCGTCGGCCACCAGGCCGTAGTGGACCTTTCCCCGGTAGGTGGAGACGGCCACCGCGAGGGCCTGTCCGCGGGCCAGCGGGGCGAACGGGTAGACCTCGGTGAGCGGGCAGCCGCCGAGTTTCAGACCGAGGCTGGGCAGCGGGACGCTGGTGACGAGGATGTCGAACAGCAGCCGGGCGGCCTGGCCCACGACGGGCCCGCCGAGCCGGTGCCCGAGCGGCGGGACGTGGTCGGCGAGCAGCGCGACGGCACCGGCGCCCCGGTTGGGTCCGGCGTCCTTGTTGCGGTCCATCGCCGTCCGTACGGCACGCAGCCGGCCGAGCGGGTCCGGATCGTCGACGGGAAGCCGTATCAGATAGCCGGAGAGCCGGTTGCCCTGTGGCTGCGCGGTACGCGGCCGGCGCCGGGAGACGGGGATCAGGGCGCGCGGGGAGACGCCCTCGCTGCCGTCGCCGCGTTCGTCGAGCCAGCGGCGCAGGGCGCCCGCGACGACGGCGATCAGAACGTCGTTGACGGTGCCGCCGACGGTCTTGCGGACGGTGTGGACCTCGTCCAGGTCGATGACCACGCCCGCGGTGCGCCGAGTGCCGGTGGGCGCGGAGGTGAGGGCGGGCGAGGACTGGGCGCCGAGTGTGGCGCGGGCCACCGAGGTGCCGATGTCCAGGGCGCGGCCCACGTCGGAGAGGGTGCCGCGGACCAGGCCCGGCAGCTTGCGGACGTCCGGGAAGAGCCCCCGGGGCGGTTCCGCGGGGCGCGGCCGGGGTTCCGGCAGGTCCATCGGGTCCATGATGGCGGCGGCGAGCATCAGCGCCCTGAGGCCGTCGGCGAGGGCGTGGTGGAACTTGAAGAGCACCGCGAAGGACGTGCCGTCCTCGCCGGGCAGCACGTGCGCCTCCCACGGCGGCCGGCCGCGCTCCAGCGGGCGCTCCATGAGCCGTCCGGCCTCGGCGTGGAAGTCGGCGGTCGGCTTGTGCAGCAGGACGTGGTCAAGCGGCTCGAAGTCGGGTGCGGGCTCGCGGGCCGCGCTGCCGAAGGCGAGCGGCGCGGTGGGCTGCCACACGTCGCGGATGCGCATGCGCAGCCCGGGGACGGCGGCGGCGCGGGCCGCGAGCAGGTCCGCGGCGTGGGCGCCCGCGGCGGGCGAGTGCGCGGCGAAGACACCGAGGGCCCCGAGGTGCATCGGGTGCCGCTCGGACTCGATGTTCCAGAACGCCAGGTCGAGTGGTGCGAGGAGGTCGGAGATCAAGGGCTTGCTCTCGCGTCGACGACGGGTTGGACCTGAAGTCAAACCCGGACAGGTGATTACGGTCAAGTACGCTCAAGTTACGCACAGTTAACAGCGGATTAAGTCCCGCCCCTCGGAGGAGGGACGGGACGCGGCCCGCCCGGTCGCGGGCCGGATGTCACTTCAGGGCCGGGGGCGCCGCGGAGGCCTCCGTTCCCCATGCCGACGGCTCGGGACCGACGGTGAAGCGGAGCGACCGGACGCTCTTCAGTGTGCCGGTCGTCAGGTACGTACGGCCGTACGGCGAACCGTCGAGGCGGGCCGACCGGATGTAGCGGTCGGTGTCCGAGGTGCCCGGCGCCGTGACCGTGAGGGCGCCGCGCGGGTAGTAGCGCCGGTCGAGGGTGAGGTCGACCCGCTCGAAGACGGGCGTCGACAGGCCCCAGGTGTCGTAGCCGGGCTGCACCGGGAAGATCCCGATCGAGGACAGGACGTTCCAGGCGGACATCGTGCCGAGGTCGTCGTTGCCGGTCATCCCGGTCGGGGCGTCGGTGAACAGGGTCAGCGCCGCGTGCACGACGTCGGTCGTCTTCCACGGCTGTCCGGTGGACAGGTAGGTGTACGGGGCGATGAGGTCGGGCTCGTTCTGCGGGTTGTACTTGTCCGCGTTGTAGTACGCGTACGGGCCGTTGACCCAGACCTCTCGGGCGGTCTTGGCCGGGTCCTTCAGCAACTGCCCGTAGGCGAAGAAGGAGTCGAGCCGGTCGTTCGCTGCCTGCTTGCCGCCGATCATGCCGATCATGCCCGGCAGGTCCTGCGGCACCAGCCACTGGTACTGCCAGGCCGTGCCCTCGTGGAAGCCGACGCTCTGGGCCGGGTCCACCGGGCCGGTGAAGGCCCCGGAGCCGTCCCGGGCGCGGAAGAAGCCGGTCGAGGGGTCGTGGATCGCCCGGTAGTTCTGGGACCGGGCCAGATAGCGCGCCGCGTCCTTGTCGTGGCCCAGCTCGCGTGCCATCTCGCCGAGCACGGCGTCCGACAGGGCGTACTCCAGTGTCACGGAGGCACCGTGGTCGTAGTCCGAGTCACCGGACTTGGTGTGCGGGCGGCCGGGCAGGTAGGGCGCGAACCCGTTCGCGTCGTACTCCGTGGCGGCCTCGCGGCCCACCGCGGGCGAGCCGGCGGGCGGCACCCCGTCCGCGTTCTTCTTCAGCGCCCGGTACGCCTGTTCCTCGTACCCCTTGAGCAGGCCCTGCTGGAAGGCGTTGGTGAGGTACGGGGTGACCGGATCGCCGGTCATGATGTTCGTCTCGACCGTGCCGTAGCCCCACTTGGGCAGCCAGCCGCTCTCCTCGTCGATCTTGATGACGGAGATCGCCATGTCCCGCGCCTCGCGTGGCGCGAGCAGGGCGAGCAGCTGCGACTGGGTGCGGTAGGTGTCCCACAGCGACCAGTTCTGGTAGTACGTGAACCCCTTGGCCCGGTGGATCCGCTGGTCCCAGCCGGTGTAGCGGCCGTCGGCGTCACTGCCGACGTTGGGCGCGAGGAAGGATCGGTAGAGCGAGGAGTAGAAGGTGCGGCGCAGCGCGTCGGAGCCGCCCTGTGCGCGTACGTCGCCGAGCCGGTCCTCCCAGGCGCGGCGGGCGGCCTCGCGGACCGCGTCGAAGGAACGGCCGCCCTCGGCACGGAGGTTGACGGCCGCGCCGCGGGCGTCGACGTACGAGAGCGCGGTGGTCGCCTCGACCGTGCGGTCCTCGGTGGTGTCGAAGCGGACGAACGCCCCGGTGCGCCCGGTGGTGCCGGACGCCTCCCGGGCGCCGGTGACGGTGTCGCCGTTCCAGGTGCCCGCGGTGGTGAACGGCCGGGAGAAGCGGGTGATCGTGTACACCGTGTAGGGCTTGGTGGCCCGGCAGAAGCCACTGCCGGTGATCTCCGTGCGGACGGTCCGGTCGTCCAGGACCTCGACCTTCGTGGAGACCGTCTTGTGCAGCGACTGGCCGGCGTTCAGCAGCACGTTGGCCTTGTCGGTGGCCGGAAAGGTGTAGCGCTGCACGCCGGTTCGGGCCGTGGCGGTCAGCTCGGCCTCGATCCCGCTCTTCAGGTCCGCCCGGTAGTAGCCGGGGTGGGCCTCCTCGGTGTCGTGGCCGAACTCCTCCGCGTACTGCGCGTCGTCCGTCCGGGTGATGTCCCCCGTCGTGGGCAGGACGGGCAGGTCCCCGCCCAGGCCGCAGCCGACGCCGGAGAGATGGACGAGGGAGAAGCCGCGGACGTGGTTCTGGGAGTGGTCGTAGCCGGTGTTGTGGCCGGTGTCCGGCGAGAACTGGACCATGCCGAAGGGCACGGCGGCGCCGGGATAGGTGTTGCCCTCGTTCTGGGTGCCGATGAACGGGTTGACCAGATCGGTGAGTTGGCCGTCGCGCGGCTCGGCGGCCTGTGCGGTGGGCAGGGCGAACAGCGCGGACGCTGTCACCAGCCCCGCCGTGCACAGACGCAGGCGCCGGGTCCATCTCATGCGGGAGACCTCCGGTGGGTGATCGACATCGTTGTCCTCATGCATGGTCGGGGCGGGGGACCGGCTTTCCGGGCAACCGGAAGGGATCACGCGGACGCGTCGCGCGGATCACGCGGGCCGCGTCGCGTCCGGGCACGGCACGTACGGGACCGCCCCACGGGATGACATCGTTGTCAGACGTCAACGGCGATGTCGTCCCGGACCACCGGCAGGACAACACGCGTCACCGAGGCCTGTCCAGGGACATGACAAGCGCGGGCCGACAACGGCCTGGAGTCACCGTCCCCGACGGGCCGGATGTCCGGGACCGCTGTCCGCCCGCGGGGCCGTCAGGGGACGCGCTGGCCCTTGCCCAGGGCGATCACGCCGTCCTTGGAGACCGTGTAGAGGTCGGAGTCGCGCTCCGGGTTGACGCCGATCGTCGCGCCCGGCGGGACCTCGACGTTCTTGTCGAGCACCGCACCGCGCACCACCGCGCCCCGCCCGATCTTGACGTTGTCGTGCAGGATCGAACCCTGGACCACCGCTCCGGGGTCGACGACCACCCCCGGCGACAGCACCGACCGTGTCACCTGTCCGCGGATCAGGCACCCCGCGCTGATGATGGACTCGCTCGCGATGCCCCCGGCGTTGAACCGCGCCGGCGAGAGCTGCCCCGAGCTGGTGTAGACGGGCCAGCTGCGGTTGAACAGGTTGAACGCGGGGCGCTCGGCGATCAGGTCCATGTGGGCGTCGTAGTACGCGTCGAGGGTGCCCACGTCCCGCCAGTAGCCCTGGTCCCGCGTGGTCTCGCCCGGCACGTGGTTGTCGCTGAAGTCGTACAGCTGCGCCTCGCCGCGCTCGGTGAGCGCGGGCAGGATCGAACCGCCCATGTCGTGGACGGAGCCGTCGTCCTCGGCGTCCCGGTGCAGGGCGTCGATCAGTGCCTTGGTGGTGAAGATGTAGTTGCCCATCGAGGCGAAGACGCTCTCGGGGTCGTCCGCGAGCCCGGGCGGATCGGCGGGCTTCTCCAGGAAGCCCCGCACGCTCTGGCCGTCGGAGCCGGGGCTGATGACGCCGAAGGACGACGACTCGGTCCGCGGCACCCGTATTCCGGCCACCGTCACGCCCGCCCCGCTCTCGATGTGCTGGGCGAGCATCTGCCGGGGGTCCATCCGGTAGACGTGGTCGGCGCCGAACACCGCGACGTACTCGGGCTGTTCGTCGTGGACGAGGTTGAGCGACTGGAGGATCGCGTCCGCGCTGCCGAGGTACCAGCGGGGCCCGAGCCGCTGCTGGGCCGGAACCGGGGTCACGTAGTTGCCGAGCAGGCTGGACATCCGCCAGGTGGTGGTGATGTGCCGGTCCAGCGAGTGCGACTTGTACTGCGTGAGCACACAGATGCGCAGGATGTCCGCGTTGACGAGATTGGAGAGGACGAAGTCCACGAGGCGGTACGTGCCGCCGAAGGTCACCGCCGGTTTCGCCCGGTCCGCGGTGAGCGGCATCAGCCGCTTGCCCTCGCCTCCCGCCAGTACGATTCCCAGCACCGAAGGTCCACCGCGCCCACCACGCCGCATGCTGCCGCCCCTTCCACGCCCGGTCGGGCCGCGCCCGGCCACCCGGACCCGCCCCGCGTTCCGAAGTACATCTGCCCGAAGCGGGCCCGTCCCAAGTCGGCCGACCGGAATCGTCCTCGCCGAAGTCCCTCCGACGTCCGAGCGGTCGAACACTCACCCCGCTTTCAGGACTTCCTCGTACAGCCGGACCGTGCGCCTGGCCACCGCGTCCCAGCCGAACTCCCCTTCCGCGCGCCGCTGTCCGGCCTCACCCATGCGCCGGGCCGCCCCGGGGTCGGCGAGCACGGAGTCAAGCGCCGCCGCGAGCCCCGCCTCGAAGTCGTCGCCGAGCGGCACGAGAAGCCCCGTCTCGCCGTGCTCGACCACCTCGGGGATCCCGCCGACCCGCGAGGCCACCACCGCCGTCCCGCAGGCCATCGCCTCCAGATTGACGATGCCGAGCGGCTCGTACACCGAGGGGCAGACGAACACGGCCGCGTGCGTGAGGAGTTGGATCACCTCGGGCCGGGGCAGCATCTGCGGGATCCAGTGCACGCCGTCCCGTACCGCGCTCAACTCCTGGTACAGCTCGCGGAATTCACGGTCGATCTCCGGGGTGTCGGGTGCGCCCGCGCACAGCACCACCTGCGCGGCCGGGTCGATGTCCCGCACGGCGCGCAGCAGATGGGGCACTCCCTTCTGCCGGGTGATGCGGCCGACGAACAGGACGTACGGGCGCCCGGTGTCCAGGCCGATCCGCTCCAGGACGTCGGTGCCGTGATCGGGCCGGTAGAGGGAGGTGTCGATGCCGTTGTGCACGACGCGCACCCTGGCCGGGTCCAGGTCCGGGTAGCAGCCGAGGATGTCGTCGCGCATGGCGCCGGAGACGGCGATCACGGCGTCGGCGGCCTCGATGGCGGTGCGTTCGGCCCAGCTGGACAGCGCGTAGCCGCCGCCGAGCTGCTCCGCCTTCCAGGGGCGCAGCGGTTCGAGGGAATGGGCGGTCATCACGTGCGGGATGCCGTGCAGGAGCTTCCCGAAGTGTCCCGCGAGGTTGGCGTACCAGGTGTGGGAGTGGACGAGTTCGCGGCCTTCGAGCGCGGCGGCGATCGACAGGTCCACGGAGAAGGTGCGCAGGGCGTCGTTGGCTCCGTCGAGCGCGGGCCAGGGCCGGTGACGGACGACCCCGCCGGAGGCACCTTCGCCCCAGCAGTGCACGTCGAGATCGGTGAGGGCCCTCAACTCCCTGGCGAGGAACTCGACATGGACGCCCGCGCCGCCGTAGACGTCCGGCGGATACTCCCGGGTCAGCAGTCCCACGCGCACACAGAACCCCCGTCCTAGCCGGCTGGTGCCCCTCATGGTCACTCAGTTGAAGCCGATACGGAAGACCGCGCGGGGCACGCCTGTGCCGGGCCGGGCGGGGCGACTGTGCGCGAGTCCAGCGGGCGGCCGTGCGCGAATCGGCGGGGCGGCCGTGCCGGTCGGGCGGGGCGGCCGTGTCCCGGCCGGCGGAGCCCTCGCGTCAGGGCCGGCGGGGTGGCCGTGCGCGTATCGGCGGGGCGGCCGTGCCGGTCGGACGGGGCGGCCGTGTCCCGGCCGACCGAGCCCTCGCGTCAGGGCCGGCCGGGGGCCGGGCGCGGTGGGCGCTCGAAGCAGCAGTCGCCGCAGACTCCGCCGCCCGGGACCCGGTAGTAGAGGCAGCAGCTGCGGCGGCGCAGGGTCGTCGGGTCGAGGGTGCCGGCGAGGTCGGGGTGCGCGAGGAGCCTGCCGGCCAGTTCCCTGGCCCGCTCCCCCACATCCGGGCGGCCGTGGGCCCGCGCCCAGCGGTCCAGCAGACGGACGGTCCCGGCCAGCGCGGAGCCCGCGTTGCCCCACAGCAGGGCGGCCGAGACGCGGTGGCGCGAGCGCAGGGCCGCGCTCAGCGGTACGAGCAGCCCGGCGCGCACGACCGCGTCGAGATCGGCCACCGGCCGGAAGCGGACCTCGCCGAGCCACAGGTCGTCGGGGGCACCGGCGTCCGGGTCCCAGAACAGCAGCTCCGGATCGAGGTCGGGCACACGCCCGCAGAGCGCGGCGGAGCCGAGGGCGATCGACCAGAGACGGGCCGCGAGCCCCTGCTGTGCCACCGAGGCCGCGACCCGCGGTTCCGGCGCCCGGATACTCTGCTCCACCTTGCGGACGCGGAAAGTTATCGGATCTGCGTAAACCTCCGGAAGGGTCCCGGATCGCGGGTCCGCGCAGGCGCTCGCGAGGGTCGGCAGGGGGCCGTGCGGCGGTACGCCGGTGCGTAGTACGAAGAATCCGCCGAGCGCGTCGAGCGCCTTGAGTTCGGGGTCGAGGTCCACGAAGAGCAGTAGTACCAAGCCCCCTAGGGGTGACCACCAGTGGATCGGGCCGTGGTGTCGCCCACCCTGGGGAGGACAAGGGGCGATTCGTACTCCATCGGCAGTAGGACCCAATGACTGCTCAGGGACGACGACGCGAACTAAATCGCACGGCATCGTTGTTTGCATGGAAGCCGACCGTTCGTCGCGCCGGGCCGCAGCTCCGCGCCGTTCGCAGAGGAGGGACTCATGAGTGCCCTCGCTTTGTCCGTGGTGCTCTCGTTCGTCTCAGCCGTCGCGTACGCGGGCGGCGCGATCATCCAGGAGCGGGTCGCGGTGACCTCTCCTGGCCAGACCTACGCTCCCCTGCGCAGGACGGGCTGGTGGGCGGCCGTGGCGCTGACCGGCCTCGGCGGTCTGCTGCACGTGGTCGCGCTGGCCTTCGGCCCGCTGAGCCTCGTACAGCCGCTCGGCGCTCTGACGATCGTCTTCGCGCTTCCGATGGCGGCCCTGTTCGTCGGCCGCAGGGCCGGAGCGACCGCCTGGCGCGGCGCGATCATGGCCACGGTGGGTCTCGCCGGTCTCCTCTCCCTGGTCGGCGCGTCCGACGCGCAGTCCCTCGGCAACCCCCAGCGGCTGGCTCTGGGCGTGGTGTCGGGCGGCGCGGTCGCGGCCCTGATGGTGGCCGGACGCGCGGCACACCGGCACCCCGCGGTGCGCAGCGTGCTGCTGGCGATCGCGGCGGGCGTCGCCTTCAGCATGTCCTCCGTGTTCACCAAGACCGTCGCCGTCGACTGGTCGCACCACGTCTCGCTCGCGGATCTGTCGAGCCTCGTGGCGATCGGCGCGTTCGCGACGGCCGGCATGCTGATCTCGCAGGCCTCCTACCGGGGCGCCGGCCTGGAGGCGCCGCTGGCCACCCTGACGGTCGTGAACCCGGTCGTGGCGGCCGCCGTCGGCATCACGATGTTCGGCGAGACGTTCCGGTACGGCACGGCCGGGACCGCGCTGGCCCTGGCCTGCGGCGTGGTCGCAGCGGGCGGTCTGATCCTGCTCACCACCGAGCGGATCGCCGCCGAGCGGTCCGGCAGCGGCGACCGAACCATGGCCGCCGGCCAGGAGCCCGCGGCCGACCTGACCACGACAGCCGCACGGGAGCCCGCGGCGGACCGGGCCACGACAGCCGTACGGGTACCCGCGACCGAGGAGGACCGCACGGCCGTACGGGTGCCCGCGACCGACGAGGGTCTCGCCGCCGCACCGATCCCCGCGACCGACGAGAGCCTCACCGCCGTAGGGGTCTCCACGACCGATGAGAGCCTCACGGCGGTACGGGTGCCCGCGGCCGACGCGGGCCCCACAGCCGTACGCGTTCCCGCGGCCACGGCCGTCAGCGGGCTCGGGCCGCTTGCCGGCACCGAGACCACCGTGGCGGAGCTGCTGTCCGGGCTGCCCAGGCCCGCCACCGGGGACGCGGACGGCCTCGTACCGGCCGCGCAGCCGAACGCGCTTCCGCAGCCTCCTCGTACCGGCGGCGACAGCGTGTTCGTCCCGGCCCCGCAGCCCGCGGTCGCGGGCGTGTTCGTCGCGGCCGCGCCCGCGGCAGCCGTGGCGGCGGCGGAGACCCTCGTCGCCCGGGACCCGGCCGACGGGGACGAGCTGCCCCACCTGGCCGTCATGTTCGGCATGCCCTACGTGCCGATGCCGTTCGTCAACCACCACCGCACCCGAGTCAAATCCTGACGCCGCCGGCCCGGAGGTACGCCACCGGGTCGATGTCGGACCCGAAGGCGGGCCCGGTCCGCACCTCGAAGTGCAGATGCGGGCCCGTGCTGTTGCCCGTCGATCCCGAACGCCCTATGCGCTGCCCGGCCACCACGCTCTGCCCCGCCTTCACGGCGATCGCGGAGAGGTGGCCGTACTGCGTGTAACGGCCGTCGGCGTGCCGTATCACCACCTGGTACCCGAACGATCCGCCCCAGCCCGCGCTGACCACGTGACCCGCGGCGACCGCGGCGACGGAGGTGCCGGTGGGCACGGGGAAGTCGACGCCCGTGTGATAGCCCTTCGACCAGTGGGAACCCGTCGCGTGGTACGGGGTCCCGGTCGCCGCGTGCACCGGGGCGACGAGTTCGTGCGTGACCGCCCCGGAACGGGTCGTCGTGTGCGTGGTCGGCCTCCCGGCCGGGGCCTTCTGCGCCGGGGTCTTCTTCGCGGGCGTCCGGGGGTGCGTCTTCGCCGGGTTCTTCGCGGGGGTGTGCCGGGTCTGCGCGGGGGCCTCGGCGCCACCGCCCAGGGCGAGCCGCTGGCCCGGCAGGATCAGGTCCGGGTCGGCGCCCACGGTCGTGCGGTTCGCCTCGTACAACCCGTGCCAGCCGCCCTGGACGTGCCGGGAATCGGCGATACCGGAGAGCGTGTCGCCGCGCACGACGGTGTACATCTCGGCGGTGCCGGCCCGCGACTGGGGTGTGGTCTGCGGCTTCACGTCCCGCACCGACCGACCGCTCGCGGCCGGGTGCCCGGTCCGCGCCGGGGTGATGTCGGGGGCCGCGCCCCCGCGGGTCAGGCCGCCGCGGACCGAGCACACCGGCCAGGCACCGGGCCCCTGGCCCTTCAGCACCTTCTCGGCCACGGCTATCTGCTGGTCCTTCGTGGCCTGGTCCGCGCGCGGGGCGTAGGCCGTGCCGCCGTACGCCGCCCAGGTGGACCGGGTGAACTGGAGCCCGCCGTAATAGCCGTTGCCGGTGTTGATGCTCCAATTGCCGCTGGACTCGCAGGCGGCGACCTTGTTCCACGTCCCGACGTCGGCCGCGTGGGCCATCCCGGCCCCCACGAGCGGGAGCGCGATCCCGGCCCCGCCCGCCGTGACGGTGAGTGAGGCGCGGTTGATCCTGTTCGGCTGATACCGGCGGTGCCGGCCGCGTACGGCCATGAGGGAGCCCCCCTAGACATGCGTCAGGAGCGGCAAAAGTAAGCGTTGGGAACAGGCCGGGACAAGGCGGCAACCGGTCGCTCCGAAAAGGCGGCCGGCCGACTTTCGGACCCTCGCCGCGGGGTCCTTCCCCCTCACGGCGGGTGACCGCGTCGCCGCGGCGACGGGATGCGCCGCAGGCCGCCCCGCGGCCCGCCGACGTCGGGTTCCCGGGTCCGGCGACGGGCCCCGGATCCGTCCGGCCGGCCCGGCCGCGGACAGGACACGACCGCGTCCGGGCCGCCGGACACGGCGCACAGGGGCGCCCGGCCGCGCGCACTCTGTCCGAAATCCGCCCTCGTGGCGCCGGACGGTCCCCCTGCGCGGACACCCGGGACACGTCAGGATGGCCTGGGGCAATACTGGCGGACGGCTCGGACGGACACGACCGGCGGCACCGGTACCGGGCTGTCTCCCGTATCCGCCAACGGACTTACCGCACTTCTTAGGAGCCAACCGGATGAGCACTTCAGCCCAGATCGGCGTCACGGGTCTCGCGGTCATGGGGCGCAACCTCGCCCGCAACTTCGCGCGCAACGGCTATACCGTCGCCGTGCACAACCGCACCGTGGCGAAGACGAACGCGCTGGTGGAGGAGTTCGGCCACGAGGGCGCGTTCGTGGCGGCCGAGACGGCGAAGGAGTTCGTGGCGGCGCTGGAACGGCCGCGGCGTCTGGTGATCATGGTGAAGGCCGGCGATCCGACCGACGCGGTGATCCAGGAGTTCGCCCCGCTCCTGGAGCCCGGCGACATGATCATCGACGGTGGCAACGCGCATTTCGCGGACACCCGGCGCCGCGAGCGCGCGCTGCGCGAGCAGGGCATCCACTTCGTCGGCACGGGCGTGTCCGGCGGTGAGGAGGGCGCGCTGAACGGGCCGAGCATCATGCCGGGCGGCTCGGTCGAGTCGTACGCCTCTCTCGGCCCGATGCTGGAGAAGATCTCCGCGAAGGCGGCCGACGGGGCTCCGTGCGTCACGCACGTGGGTCCCGACGGCGCCGGGCACTTCGTGAAGATGGTCCACAACGGCATCGAGTACGCCGACATGCAGCTCATCGGCGAGGCCTACCAGCTGCTCCGGGACGTCGCCGGGTACTCCCCCGCGCAGATCGCGGACATCTTCCGCACCTGGAACACCGGCCGGCTCGACTCGTATCTGATCGAGATCACCGCCGAGGTGCTGTCGCACGTGGACGCGGCGACGGGCAAGCCGTTCGTCGACGTCGTCCAGGACCGGGCCGAGCAGAAGGGCACCGGCCGCTGGACCGTGCAGATCGCCCTGGACCTGGGCGTTCCGGTGTCGGGCATCGCCGAGGCGGTCTTCGCCCGCTCGCTCTCGGGGCACGCGGACCTGCGCGCCGCCTCCCGCGACCTCGCCGGTCCGACGGCGCGCAAGCTCGACGCGTCCGAGGCCGCCGCCTTCGCGGACCGGGTCGAGCAGGCGCTGTACGCATCGAAGATCGTCTCGTACACGCAGGGCTTCCACGAGATCACCGCGGGCAGCGACGAGTACGACTGGAACATCGACCTCGGTTCCGTCGCCTCGATCTGGCGCGGCGGCTGCATCATCCGGGCGGCCTTCCTCGACCGGATCCGCGCGGCGTACGACGCCCGGCCCGACCTGCCGAGCCTGCTGTCCGACGCGACGTTCGCCCAGGAGATCGCGGCGGCCCAGGACGACTGGCGCGAGGTGCTCGTCGCGGCAACCCGCCAGGGCGTGCCCACGCCCGGTTTCTCGGCGGCCCTCGCCTACTACGACGCCCTGCGCGCGGAGCGTCTGCCGGCCGCGCTCACTCAGGGGCAGCGGGACTTCTTCGGGGCGCACACCTACCGCAGGACGGACCGCGAGGGGTCGTTCC
Organism: Streptomyces sp. NPDC127038; assembly: GCF_042725875.1. NCBI lineage: Bacteria > Bacillati > Actinomycetota > Actinomycetes > Kitasatosporales > Streptomycetaceae > Streptomyces > Streptomyces sp. NPDC127038. The sequence continues at coordinate 229,592 of NZ_JBHXDQ010000004.1, forward strand.
ACACGCTGTGGGGCGGCGACCGGTCGGAGGTCGAGGCGTAGCGGTCGCCCCGCGGGCTGTCACCGGGCCCGGATGTCTTCCGCCGGGCCGAAGCCGCCACGTTTCCGGAACGGGGGTGTGGGGGCTTCGGCGGGGGTCGGTCCTCACGGGGGCCCGCCTGTACGGGTGCCGGGGTGTTCGTCCGTGGCCGGGCCAGGTCAGCTGCGTTTGGCGGCGAACAGTTCCAGGTGCGCGCAGTTGGGGCAGCGGAAGGCCTCGATCTCCCAGCGCGGGCGGCCCATCAGGCGGGCGCCGCCGAGCGGGCCCAGCTGGAGCGCGCCCTCGACCCATCGCGAGAACCCCCGCGCGCCCTGCCCGGAGTCCTCGACGAACCCCGGTTCCAGCCCCACAACACCGCACTGAGTGCACCGTATGTTGTTCACCCGCGGAGTGTAGTGAACGGCCCCGGTCCTGGATCACCGGGTCCGGCCGGTCCGTCGGCCGGACCCGTCAGGTCCTCCGCGCCCGTCAGGTCAGCGGCCCCGGCTGCGGCTGGGGTTCCGGCACCGGGTCGGGGCCCGGCGGCTTCGGGATCGGTGACGGGGACGGTACGGGCTCCGGTCCGGGTACGGGACCGGGCCCGCCGGGGTCGGGCACCGGGGCGGGACCGGGCGTCGGTCCCGGTGCGGGATCGGGTCCGCCCGGATGCGGCACCGGGTCGGGGAAGGGCGAAGGCCCCGGGGGTTCGGGGCTCGGTCCGGGGGTGGGTCCGGGCGGCACGGGGTCGGGATACGGCTGTGTCATGGCGTCCTCCAGCCAGTCGGTACGTCGGCCCTCTGGACTTGTCTCCCGCGTACCCAGCGCCCGAGCCCCCACTCACCCCCTCGCGCGAGGACGACGCCCGAACGGCCCAGTCCGCACCACGTCCACCGGGCCGGCGGACCGGCGCACAGAGCCCCCTCAGTCCCTTGCCCGGACCTCCGCCGCCGGCACGGCATCCGCTGTGCGGGCCCCGTCACCGTGCGGGCCGTCTCCGCCCCGTCACCGTGCGGGCCGTCTCCGCCCCGTCCACCGTGCGGGCCGTCTCCGCCGCTCGGACCGCGTCCGCCGCGGCGGCGAGGCCGGGGCGGGGGCTCGACAGCACCGGTACGGGAGTCGTGGTGAGACGCACGGCCGGGGTCATGGAGGCCTGGGCGAGGACGATCACGTCGACGTCGGCGACCGCGTCGGCAGCGGCGGCGACCACGCGGGCGCAGCCTTCCGTGTCACCAGCCTCGAACAGCGCCCACGCCCCGTCGACCAGGGACGTACGGACCTCGACGGGGCGCCCGGCCCGACGGGCCTCCTCCTCGACCAGGGCGACGGTGGGGTCCAGCGTGCTCGCGACGGTCGCGAGGACGGTGACCCGGGCGCCCGCGGCCACCGCGGCGGCGGCCATCGGCCGGTCCACGCGGAGCACGGGCACCCCGGCGTCGGCGGCTTCGGCGACCGCGCCGATGGTCGAGCAGGTGCACAGGACGCCCCGGGCGCCGTCGGCCACGGCGCCGGCGGTCAGCGCCCCGACCTCGCCGGCGACCGCTTCGGGCCCTTCGCGCCGGGCGCGCGCGAGGAGCTCCTCGTCGACCAGGTGACGCAGTTCGAGGCCCGGGTGGTCGGTGTCGCGCAGCGCGTCGAAGACGGGGACGTGCACGGGTGAGGTGTGCAGCAGGGCGAGCGGGGCGAACCGGGGCGGGGGTCCCGTCCCGGTGGAGGGTCCCGTCCCGGTGGACGGCGGGTCCGGGGTCATCAGAACCGTCCCGGATGCGCCTTCAGCCACTCGATCGCGGCATCCAGCAGTGCCGGGTCGGCGACCGGAGCCTCCTCGGGGTGCCGCTCGGCCCAGCGCACGACGTACGGGCAGAGCGGCGCCACCACGACGCCCTCGGCCGCGGCGATGCCGTACAGCCGGCGGGCCAGCGAACCGGCGATGCCCTTGCCCTCGTGCTCCGGCTCCACGATCGTGTGCACCGGGACGAGGGCTCGCGCCGGCTCCTCCAGGACGAAGTACTCGATGTGCCCGACGACTTGGCCGCCGGAGACCGCCTCCAGGCGGCCCGCCGGCCGGTCGTCGCGGATCTCGATGTCGCTCACGGGCACTCCTCGGTCCGGGGTCCTGCGGTACCGCCGCGCCGTCGCTCAGACGTCGACGGGCACGGCCTGCGGGCTGCGCTCCTGGTCCGAGCCGGGCACCGGCTCGGAGGGGTCTGCGCCGAGCGAGACGATCCGGTTGTCACGGTCCACGTGCACGACGCGCGGCCGCAGCGCCCGCGCCTCGGCGTCGGTCACCTGAGCGTAACTGATGATGATCACCAGGTCACCGGGGTGCACGAGATGCGCCGCCGCCCCGTTGATCCCGACGACACCCGATCCGCGCTCACCCTCGATGACGTACGTCTCCAGACGGGCGCCGTTGGTGATGTCGACGATGTGGACGAGCTCGCCGGGCAGCAGGTCGGCGGCGTCGAGCAGATCGGCGTCGATGGTGACGGATCCGACGTAGTGCAGGTCGGCCTGGGTGACCGTGGCACGGTGGATCTTGGACTTGAACAAAGTACGCAGCACTTTGGACTCCTGAAAGACGGCTCCCTGCCCGCTTTTTGCAGGTCAAGGGCGTCCCACACTGTACATCGACACGCCTTCGGCCCGAAGGCCTTCAAGAACATCTGTGCTGCCGTGGCCAGGTACCCTGCCTGCGCATTTCTGCGCCGATCAGGCTGCCGCGGGACCACCGACGGCTTCCGACGGCCTTCGACGGCTTTCGACGGAAAGTGATGAGGCTGCGATGAATGAACGGACGAAGCCCGAGGTCGACGTTCCCGAGGGTGACGCTCCTGCCGAGCTGACCGTCCGGGACCTGGTCGTCGGGGACGGAGCCGAGGTCAAGCCGGGCATGGTGGTCAGGGTCCACTACGTCGGGGTGACCTTCGAGTCCGGGAGGGAGTTCGATGCCTCCTGGGACCGGGACGAACCGTTCAAGTTCACTCTGGGCAGCGGCAAGGTCATCAAGGGCTGGGACCGGGGGGTGCGAGGGATGAAGGTCGGCGGACGACGCGAGATCATCGTTCCTCCGCGCCTCGGATACGGCAAGCAGTCGCCCTCGCCATTGATCCCGCCGGGCTCGACCCTGGTCTTCGTGGTGGACCTGCTGGACTTGTACTCCACCACGACAGGGTGGAGCAACGCCTGACGCCGTGTCCTCCACACCCGCCTCGGGATTCCTTCCGAGGCGGGGCCGGAGCACAGTCGGAGGCGGATCAGACCGCCGCGGCAGGGACTTCCGGGGCCGCCGGGACGGGAGCCGGTGCGGGCACCACAGGCGCGGCCTCGACCGCGGCGGCCACCGCCGCCTCGGCCGCCTGGGTCTCCGCAGCTTCGCTCGCCTCTATTTCGGCCGTGTGCTGGATCACGAACGCCTCACCGAGCACTTCGTGAGCCTCTCTCAGGTGGTCGAGTTCCACCTCGCCGTTCTCGGCCACATGCCCCTCAAGGGCCTCGAACATGCGCTCCACCGCTTCGCGTGAGCCGCCGAGGCGCTGCTCGGCGTAGACCGCGATGCCCAGCTTCAGGAAAAGCTCGGCCGTACGGCGGTTGACGGTGTAGTCGTGGATGGCGTCACCGCTCGCGTCCACACCCTTCTCGATGACCTCAAATGCCTTCTTGATGAAACTCACGCTGCGTTGACTCCCTTTGCGTGCCCGTACGTGCCCGTACGGACCATCCGACATACCGTCCGGCCGACGATCGAAGGTGCCGTGACCTGCGACCACACCGACTCGTGATGACCCTAGGGCAGTTTCCGGCCATCGCGCGTGGCCCCAACTCCCGGCTTCCCCCGGGCGGATGGGCAAGATCGACACGAATCGGGCACCCGCCCCCGCCCCAGGCGCCCACGGAGTTCGCGGTGACCCCCGACGAGGATGCTCCGGGGGCTCGCCGGACCCCGTAGGCCGCCCTCACGCCGCCCTCACGATCCCCTCGGACGGCGACCTGCGGCGCCTTCCCGGTCAATTCAAGATCGCCACATGGAATTTCCCCGCGCCCACCGACCGAAGGGAATGATGCGTCGCGATTCGGGCATGCCGCGCCGGAGAAAGTTCCTCATTCACCTATTGGCGTTTCGTCGATGTGTGAGGGGAGTGAACGAGACGGCACCGTCAAGGAATTGCTCCGCTTTCCGAAGTTCCTTCCGGCGTCCGCGAATGACCGAATCAATGCGCCCGCGCACCGCCCCACTGGTTCAACATTGACCAGCCAGTAACAACAGGGCTACCTTTCAACGCGTTTCGCGCAGGCTTCGCAGGCTTTATCGACCGGTGTTCCCCGAGTTGCCGCAGGTCCCGCTGGAATCCGACGCGCCGCCATCGTTGTCGTACCGCATCCCCCACCATGCAGTCTCAGCTTGATTCGGAGAATCATGACGTCTGCTGTGCGTTCCGAGGACATGATCATCGGCATCACCCCGTTCGGAGAACCGGACGCCCGGCTCGCCGCGGCCGTGTGCCGGGCCGGCGGGCTCGGTGTCCTCGACCTGGGAGACGGGGACCGAAGATCCCGGGAAGCACTGGAACGTCTGCGCCGGCTGGCGCCGGGCCCGTTCGGGGTGCGGATCGGTCCCCGCTGCCGACTGGACCCCACCGACCTCGCACCGGGAACCGGTGACGCAGGCCGGCCCGACACCGTGGTCCTCGCGGTCGGCTCGCCGTGGTCGGCCGGCGAGCTGACCGCCGGCCACCGAGTGCTGGTGGAGGTCACGGACCTCGACGAGGCGCGCGCCGCGGTGCTCGCCGGGGCGTACGGGCTGATCGCCCGCGGCAGCGAATGCGGCGGCAGGGTCGGGGAGTTGAGCACCTTCGTCCTGCTCCAGCGACTGCTCTCCGCGCCCGACGTGCCGCTCCCCGTCTGGGCCTGTGGCGGAATCGGCCCCCGGACGGCGGCCGCCGCGATGGCCGGCGGGGCGGCCGGGGTGGTGCTGGACAGCCAGCTCGCGCTGCTGGCCGAGTCCTCCCTGCCGGAGGCGGCCGCGGCGCAGCTGCGGACCCTGGACGGTTCGGAGACGACCGTGCTGGCCGGTCACCGGGTGCTCCTCCGGCGGGGCCGTGACGCGCCACGCCTCGCCGGGACCGACCCGGAGACGGTCGCGGCGGCACTGGGCGCGCAGGATCCGCGTACCCAGGTACTGCCGGTGGGTCAGGACGGCTTCCTCGCCGCCCGGTTCGCGCGGCGCTGGGGGAACGCGCGCCGGACGGTACGCGCCCTGACGGAGGCGGTGCACGACGTCGTACGCGACGGCACGGCCGCCGGGGCACTCGGCGCCGGCTCCCCCATGAGCGGGGCGCTCGGCACCCGGCTGCCCGTCGCGCAGGGGCCGATGACCCGGGTCAGCGACCGCGCCGAGTTCGCGGCGGCGGTCGCCGAGGACGGCGCGCTGCCGTTCATCGCGCTGGCACTCGCGGACGGCACGCGCGCCCGGGCGATGCTGACCGAGACCAGGACCGCCATGGCCGGGCGGCCCTGGGGCGTCGGCGTGCTCGGCTTCGCTCCGGAGGAGGTGCGGGCGGCCCAGTTGGAGGCGGTACGGGAACTGCGGCCGACGCACGCCGTCATCGCGGGCGGGCGGCCCTCCCAGGCACGGGCGCTGGAGCGGGACGGGATCCGCACCTTCCTGCACGTGCCCTCACCGGGGCTGCTGCGGCAGTTCCTGGAAGCCGGGGTCCGCCGGTTCGTGTTCGAGGGCTCCGAGTGCGGCGGGCACGTCGGCCCGCGCGGGAGCTTCCCCCTCTGGGAGGCCCAACTCGCCGTCCTTGAGGACTTCCTGGACGACACGGCCGACGGGGGTGGCCGGAACCACAAGGCCCGCGGGGGCGCCGGCGACGGGAGTGGCGGGGGCTCGGCGGAGGCGCTGGAGGTGTTCTTCGCCGGCGGCATCCACGACGAGCGCTCGGCGGCCATGGTCGCCGCGCTCGCGGCCCCGCTGACCTCGCGCGGGGCCGCCGTCGGGGTCCTCATGGGCACCGCGTACCTGTTCACCGAGGAGGCGGTCGCGTGCGGCGCGATCCAGCCGCTCTTCCAGCGCCAGGTGCGGGCCGCCGAGCGGACCACGCTCCTGGAGACCGCGCCCGGCCACGCCACCCGCTGCGTGCCGAGCCCGTTCACCGAGGGGTACCGCGCGCACGAGGACCGGCTGCGGTCCGCGGGCACGGCCGACCGGCGGGTCTGGGAGGAACTGGAGCGGCTCAACATCGGGCGGCTGCGCCTCGCGAGCAAGGGCGTGGAACGGGACGGCGGCGGGACGCTCGGGGCGGTCGACGAGGCACGCCAGCTCACCGACGGCATGTTCATGGCCGGGGAGGTGGCGGTACTGCGTTCGGCCACCACCACCGTCGCGGCGCTGCACGAGTCGGTGACCTCCGGGGCCGCCGGGCTCCTCGAACGGCGGGCGGCGGAGCTGCGCGACCGGCTGGGCGAGCGGCCCGGGACGACGCGGGAGCCGGTGGCGCCCCCTCCGCTGGACGTCGCGATCGTCGGGATGGCCTGCATGTTCCCGCAGGCACCCGACCTCCCCGCCTTCTGGGCGAACGTCGTCGGCGGCCGGGACGCGGTCGGCGAGGTCCCGGCCGAGCGCTGGGACCCGGCCGTGCACTACGGACACGGCGACGCGGGTGCCCCTTCCGGCAGGGCCGTCCCCTTCACCGGCGCCCCGCCGTCCAGCGGGACCACCCCCACCACCGGCCCCACCCCGTCCCGCGGGGCCGTCCCCTCCAAGTGGGGCGGATTCCTGCCCCGTATCCCCTTCGACCCGCTGCGCTACGGCATCCCGCCGGCGTCGCTCGGCAGCATCGAGCCGGTCCAGTTGCTGTCCCTGGAGGCTGCCCGGCGCGCCTTGGAGGACGCCGGATACGGCGACGAGGGAAGGGAGTTCGACCGTTCCCGTACCTCGGTGGTGTTCGGCGCGGAGGCGGGCAGCGACCTGTCCAACGCGGCCACGCTGCGCGCCGTGCTCCCGTCGTACCACGGGCGCGTCCCCGAGGGCCTCGACGGCCAGTTGCCCCGGCTGACGGAGGACTCGTTCCCCGGCATGCTCGCCAACGTGATCTCCGGCCGGATCGCCAACCGGCTGGACCTCGGCGGAGCCAACTTCACCGTCGACGCCGCCTGTGCCTCCTCGCTGGCCGCGGTGGACGTCGCGTGCAAGGAACTCACCGGCGGCACCAGCGACGTGGTGCTGTGCGGCGGCGCCGACCTGCACAACGGCATCAACGACTACGTCCTGTTCTCCTCGGTGCACGCCCTCTCCCCCACCGGGCGCTCCCGTTCCTTCGACGGCTCGGCGGACGGCATCGCGCTCGGCGAGGGCGTCGCCTGCGTGGTCCTGAAGCGGCTCGCGGACGCCGAGCGGGACGGTGACCGGATCTACGGCGTGATCAAGGGACTCGGCAGTTCCAGCGACGGCCGCTCACTGGGCCTGACCGCGCCCCGCCCCGAGGGGCAGCGCTCGGCGCTGGAGCGGGCCTACCGCAACGCGCGGGTGTCACCGGCGGACGTCGGGCTCGTCGAGGCGCACGGCACGGGGACCGTGGTCGGTGACCGCACCGAACTGACCGTCCTGGGCTCGGTGTTCGGCGAGGCGGGGGCCGAGCCGGGGAGTTGCGCGCTCGGGTCGGTCAAGTCGCAGATAGGACACACCAAGTGCGCCGCCGGGCTGGCCGGGCTGATCAAGGCGACCCTCGCGCTGTACACCGGCGTCCAGCCGCCCACCCTGCATCTGGAGCACCCCAACGCCGCCTGGGACGAGGGGAGCAGCCCGTTCGTCTTCCACACCCGGGCCCGTCCCTGGGCGGCTCCGGCCGGTCAACGGCTGGCCGGTGTCAGCGCGTTCGGCTTCGGCGGCACCAACTTCCATGTGGTGCTGGGCGCGTACGAGGACGGCGTGGCACCTGCGCGGACACTGGACGAATGGCCCGCCGAACTGTTCGTGTTCCGGGGCCGGGACACGGCGGCGGCACACCGGGCCGTCGAGGAACTGCTCGGGGCCGCCGAGGCCGACGGCCGGCCGTGGCGGCTGCGCGACCTGGCGCTGAGCGCGGCCCGCAGGGCCGACGGCTGTCCGGATCCGGCACGGATGGCGGTCGTGGCCGCTGACGTGGCCGAGCTGACCGCGAAGCTGCGGCGGGCGCTGGCCGGGGAGCACGATCCCGCGCACGGCGTCCATCTCGCCGAGGGCCAGGACGGGGGCGAGGACGAGAGCAAGGGTGACGGCACCGACGAGGGCAAGGTCGCCTTCCTCTTTCCCGGTCAGGGCAGCCAGCGCCCCGGAATGCTCGCCGACCTGTTCGTCGCCCTCCCCGAACTGCGCCACTACCTCGAACTCGGCGCCGACCACGTCGGACCGCTGTACCCGCCCGCCGCCTTCGACGACGGCGCACGCGACCGGCAGCGGGCTGCGCTCACCGACACGCGGGCCGCGCAGCCCGCGCTCGGCATCACCGGACTCGCGGCGCACGCCCTGCTCACCACGGCCGGGGTGCGGCCCGACATGGCCGCCGGGCACAGTTACGGCGAGCTGGTCGCCCTGAGCGCCGCGGGCGCCCTGAGCCCCGAGACGCTTCTCGCGCTCAGTTCCGAACGGGCGGCGGCCATCCTCGCGGCCGCCGGGGCGGACCGCGGAGCGGACCCGGGGACCATGGCCGCGGTCGCGGCCGGCGCCGCGGAGGTCGCGGGGGCGCTCCGGGCCGTCAAGGCGCCGGCCGCCGTGGTCGTCGCCAACCGCAACGCGCCCCGGCAGACGGTGATCTCCGGCCCGGCCGACGGCGTCACGGAGACGGTACGTCTGCTGCGCGAGGCCGGGTACGACGCCCGCCGCATCCCCGTGGCCTGCGCCTTCCACAGCCCTCTGGTCGCCGGTGCGGGCGCCCGGTTCGCCGAGGCGCTCGCGGCCCGCCCGGTGCGCGCGCCGGAGTTCCCGGTGTGGGCCAACCGCACCGCGACGCCGTACGCGACCGACCCGGACGCCGTACGGGCCGAACTCGCCGCCCAGATCGGCGCCCCGGTCGGGTTCGTCGAACAGATCGAGGCGATGTACGAGGCGGGCGCGCGGATCTTCGTCGAGGCCGGGCCCGGATCCGTGCTGACCGGGCTCGTACGACAGATCCTCGGCGACCGGCCGCACCGGACCGTCGCCTGTGAGCCGCGTCCGGACAGCGGCCTGCGCGGCTGGCTGGACGCCCTGGCCCGGCTGGCCGTCGCCGGGCTGCCGGTGCGCACCGGGTGGCTGCTGCGGGGCCGCGACGCGGTCGACGCGGTGCGCACGCCGGTGCCGAAGCGGCCCGGCTGGACGGTCGACGGACAGCTGGTACGCACCGCCGCGGGAGACCTCCTTCCCGGTGCGCTCGCACCGGCCCGACGAGTCGTGGAGACGAGTGTGCCGACGAATCCCCCGCACGCGGTCCCGTCCGACCGGGACGGCCGCCACACCGTGCACGACACCACGCAGGGCATCCGCGACACGCAGAACAGCAACGGCGGTAACGGCGTCCACCACCGGGACCGCCAGGACGCTCAGGACGCGCTGATCTCCGAATTCCTGCGCACCAGCCGCGAGATGGTCGCCGCCCAGCGTGACGTGCTGATGACGTACCTCGGAGCGGTCGCCGGGGACCGGACCGCCGCGCCACCCGCGCCCGTCGCCCCGTCGGCACAGCGGGACACGTGGGCCGCATCCCCCCAGGCACCCGCCACGGAAACGGCGTCGGTTCAGGACGTGGGTGCGGACGTGGAGGTGGACGTGGAGGTGGACGTCCAGCAGATGGTCCTCGAGATCATCAGCGAGCGGACCGGCTATCCCCTCGACATGATCGAGCCCGATCTCGATCTGGAGGCCGACCTCAGCATCGACTCCATCAAGCGGGCCGAGATAGCCGGCGAACTGGCCCGGCGCCTCGGTGCCGGGGCCGGCGCGGACCTCGGCGGTCTCGACGACGCCGAGTTGGAGGATCTGGCGAAGGCGCGGACGGCCGCCGCGGTGACCGACTGGCTGACCGCGCGGCTCTCCGGCCCCACCGAGCCGACCGCGCTCACCGCCGAGGACGCCGAGGACGCCGAGGACGCCGAGACGATCCCTTCGCCCGACCCCGTCGAGGCCACCACGCCCACCGAGTCCACTGAGTCCACTGAGTCCACTGAGTCCACCGAGTCCACTGAGGCGTTCGAGGCAGCGGAGGCGGCCGGGACGCCCGAGACCGTACGAGCGGCGCACGACGGGGCGGTGAGCGGCGAGGCACCGAAGCGGTACGTGCTGCGGCCGGTACCCCTCGGGCAGGAGGGCGGCACCCCCGATCCGGCGGCCGTCCTGTCCGGGACGCGATGGGCCGTCCTCGGCGACGCCCCCGAGATCGGCGCCCGCCTCGCCTCGTACGGCGCCGACGTGGTCGTACGCGACCGGGAGCACCTGCTCACCCGGGACGAAGGACCGGTGGACGGGGTCGTGTATCTCGTCACGGGCGGTGCGCCGGTGCTGCCGGACGCGTTCCCCGTCCTGAAGGCCGCCCTCGACCTGGAGCCGCGCCGGCTGCTGGCCCTGCGGGCCGTGGGCGGGGACCTTCCGGACACGGCGGCAGCGGGGCTGCGCGGCTTCTTCCGCACCGTGGCGCGCGAGTACCCGTCGACGGTCGCGCGCACCGTGGAGGTGACGACCGCCTCGGCCGCCGCGGACACGCTCACCGTAGCGGACACGGTCACTGTCGCGGACGCGCTGCTGCTCGCGGACGCGCTGGTCGACGAGCTGTGCGCGCCCGGCCTCGCCCCGGTCGTCCTGCGCGGGCCGGAGGGCCGGTTCGGCCTGGAACTCGTCGAGTCGCCGCTGGGCCTCCTCGGCGGCACGGGCGCGGGCCCGGCCGGTGTCGGTGCGGCCGAGGCGGCCGCGCTCGGCCTTGACCGGGACGCGGTGGTCCTGCTGGCCGGCGGGGCACGCGGCATCACCGCGCAGTGCGCCGCGGCCATCGCCGCCGCCGGCCGGTGCCGGCTCGAACTGCTCGGCAGGACACCCGCGCCGGACGGCCCGGAGGACGCGGACACGGCCGCCGCCCGTACCCCGGCCGCACTGCGCGCGACGCTCGCCGCCCGTGGCGGGATGAAGCCGGCGGCGATCAACCAGGCGGCCGAACTCCTGCTCGCCCAGCGGGAGATCGCCATGACGCTGACGGAACTGCGGGCGCTCGGGAGTGAAGTCCGCTACCGCTGTGTCGACTTCCGTGACCCGGAGGCCGTACTACAGGCGGTGAAGGCCGTCCACGCCGAGCACGGCCGCCTCGACGGTGTCGTCTACGCGGCCGGGGTGATCGAGGACCGGATCATCGCCGAAAAGGCGCCCGAGTCCTTCCAGCGGGTCTACGGCACGAAGGCGACCGGCGCAGGTGCCCTGCTCACCGCGCTGGAGGAACTGCCCGAAGGACCGGCGTTCAGCGTGCTGTTCGGCAGCATCGCCGGTGTCCTCGGCAACCGGGGCCAGGCGGACTACGCGGCGGCCAACGACGCGCTCCAGACGCTGGGTTCGGCCTGGTCGGCCCGTACCGGGCACCGGGCACTGACCGTGCACTGGGGACCCTGGGCGCCCGCCGCCCGGCACGGCGGCATGGTCGGACCGGAACTGGCCCGCGCCTACGGGCGCCGGGGCGTCGGCCTGATCGACCCCGAGGAGGGCACCGCGGCGCTGCTGCGTGAACTCGCCTGGGGCGACCCGTCGGCCACCGCCGTCGTCTACACCGCCTCGGGCTGGTGACGGGTCCGGTGACGGACGCCGTGGCGGTTCCTGCCTCGCGTCGGCAGGTTCCGGTCGCCATCGTCGGCATGGCGGTGCTGATGCCGGGGGCCCGGGATCTGGAGGCGTACTGGCTGAACCTTCGGGACGGCGTGGACGCGGTCGGAGACGTGCCGCGGGGGCGTTGGGACGCCGGGTACTACCGCCCCGGCACCGCCTCCCAACCGGCGGTCGCCGATCAGGTGTACTGCCGCAGGGGCGGTTTCGTGGACGCGCTCGCCGAGGTGGAGGTGACCCGGTTCGGGATCATGCCGAACTCGGTGGCCGGCACCGAGCCCGACCAGCTCATCGCGCTGCACGTGGCCGCCGCCGCCCTCGCGGACGCGGGCGGCCCCGACCGGCTTCCCGACCGGCGGCGCGTCGGCGTCGTGCTCGGCCGGGGCGGCTATCTCACCCCGGGCCTGGTCCGGCTCGACCAGCGGGTGCGCACGGCCGGACAACTGGTCCGCACCCTGGGCGAGTTGTTACCCGAACTGACGACTGGTCAACTCGACCGTGTGCGAACGGCGTTCACCGACCGGCTCGGCCCCGACAGTCCCGAGTCGGCGATCGGCCTGGTGCCCAATCTGGCCGCATCCCGGGTGGCCAACCGGCTGGACCTGCGCGGCCCCGCCTACACCGTGGACGCCGCCTGCGCCTCCTCCCTCGTCGCGGTCGACCAGGCGGTGGGCGAACTCTCCTCGGAGCGCTGCGACCTGATGCTCGCCGGAGGCGTCCACCACTGCCACGACATCACCCTGTGGAGCGTCTTCTCCCAACTGCGCGCCCTCTCCCCCAGCGAGCGCATCCGCCCCTTCCACCGGGAAGCCGACGGCCTCCTCGTCGGCGAGGGCACCGGAGTCGTCGTCCTGAAACGGCTGGCCGACGCCCGGCGTGACGGAGACAGGGTCTACGCGGTGATCCGGGGGACCGGGGTGGCGAGCGACGGCCGGGCCGCCGGACTGGTCAGCCCCGACCCCGGCGGTCAGGCGAGCGCCGTGCGGCAGGCGTGGCTCGCCGCAGGACTCGACCCGGCCGCGCCCGGCTCGGTCGGGCTGCTGGAGGCGCACGGCACCGCGACCCCGGCGGGCGACGCGGCCGAACTGGCCACGCTCGGCGCGGTGTTCGGACCGGCGGGAGGATCCGACCGAGACCGTGCGGTGATCGGCTCGGTGAAGTCGATGATCGGGCACACCATGCCCGCCGCCGGGGTGGCCGGGCTGGTCAAGGCCGCCCTCGCGGTGCACCACGCGACGCTGCTGCCGACCCTGCACTGCGACGACCCGCATCCGGCACTGGCCGCGACCCGCTTCCGCACGCTGGACAAGGCCGTTCCCTGGGAGGTCTCGCCCGGGCACCCGGTGCGCCGGGCCGCCGTGAACGCCTTCGGGTTCGGCGGGATCAACGCGCACGTGGTGCTGGAGGAGGCACCGGCGCCCGTCGCGTCGGCGCCCGCCCCGGCAGCCGGACGCCCGGCCGTGCGGGTCGCCGAACCCGAGCGGGTCCTGCTGCTCGCCGCGGACGGTCCCACATCGCTCGCCGCCCTGCTGGACGCCGACGACGCGGCGGTACGCGCCGCCGGACTCGACCCCGCGCTTCCCCATCCGGCAGCGGGCCCGGCCCGGCTCGCCGTCGTCGACCCGACCGCCAGACGGCTGACCCTGGCCCGCCGGGCGGTCGGCCGGGGCCGCGCCTGGCACGGCAGGAGCGACGTCTGGTTCCGGCCCGGCCCCCTGCTCGGACCCGGGCACGGCAAGCTCGTCTTCGTCTTCCCCGGCCTGGAAAGCGAGTTCTCCGCCCGCGTCGACGACGTGGCGGCCCACTTCGGACTGCCCCGGGTGACGCCCGGCGGCGACCCCGTCGGAGACGTGGGCCGGCACGGCCTCGGCGTGGTGGCCGTGGGACGCCTCCTCGACGCCGCGCTGCGCCGCCTGGACGTCGTGCCGGACGCGGTCGCCGGGCACAGCGTCGGCGAGTGGACCGCGATGACCGTGGCCGGGCTGTACTCCGGGGACGAGGTCGACGCCTTCATGGCGGACTTCGATCCGGACACGGTCACGGTGCCGGGTCTCGCGTTCGGCGCCGTCGGCGCACCCGCGGAGCGCGTACTGGCAGCGCTGGAAGCGGAGTTCAGGGACAGCGGCCTGGTGCTCTCGCACGACAACGCGCCGGGCCAGTCGATGGTGTGCGGGCCGGACGGCGCGGTCGAGGAGTTCGTCCGCTGGTTCCGGGCCCGGGGCGTGCTCGGCCAGGTGCTGCCGTTCCGGTCCGGCTTCCACACGCCGATGCTGGCGCCCTACCTCGGGCCGATCAGACAGGCGGCGCGACGGTTCCGGCTGCATCCGGCGACCGTACCGGTGTGGTCGGGGACGACCGCGGCACCGTTCCCCGAACGGGAAGCGGAGGTACGGGACTTGTTCGTCCGGCACCTGCTGGAACCCGTGCGCTTCCGGCAGTTGACCGAGGCGATGTACGCGGCGGGGCACCGGGTCTTCGTCCAAGTGGGCCCGGGGCAGTTGGGGTCGCTCGTCGGCGACACCCTCGGCGACCGCGACCATCTGACCGTGGCCGCCAACTCGCCCCACAGGACCGGCCTCGCGCAGTTGCGCCGGGTGGCGGCCGCGCTGTGGACGACGGGGGCGGCCGTCGCCCCCGCCCTGCCCATCGGGGCCCGTACGGACACCACTTCAGGAGCCGGGGCCAGGTCCGCCGGCGGCCGCGCCGGATCCGGCAACGGTGGCGCGCCGGTGGGGCGGCCGCCAGTGCGCCTCGACCTCGGCGGTGCGCTGATCTCACTCGACGGCCCGGAACTCGACTCCCTGCGAGCAGAGTTGAGGGAGACCTTCCCCGCTTCCGGAACCGGTACCAGCACGAGTACGAGTACGAGCACCCGATACGCGCCGGATGCGCCAGGTCCGCTGGCCGGGCTCACCGACCGGTTCCCCGGCGCCGCCGAACTGGACGCGCTGCTGCGGGACACCGCGGACACGGCGGCGGCCCTGATCGCCGCACGGACGGCCCGCCGCGCCGCCGTCACGCCCGCTCCTCCCGCCCCCGCCGCAGCACCCGTCGCCGAGGCGCGAACGGCGGTCGGCCGCGCGGCGACGGACACCCCCGTACGCACCTCGGTCGTCCACGTATCGCCGGAGACCATGCCGTACCTGCTCGACCACTGCTTCTTCCCCCAGCGGGCCGGCTGGCCTGACGTGGCCGACCGCTGGCCGGTCGTCCCGGCGACCACGATCGTGCACCACCTGATGGACGCGGCCCGGCGAGCGGCGCCGGGCAGGGTGCCGGTCGCGGTGCACGGCGCCCGGTTCGAGGAGTGGCTCACGGCCACCCCCGCCGTCGACGTCCAGGTGACGGCGGAACCCGTGGCACCTGACCGCCTGACCCTCTCCTTCGGCCCCCGGGCCCGCGCCACCGTCGAACTCGCCGCCGGCTACCCCTCCCCACCGCCCGCCCGTTGGCGCACCGACCCCGCGAGCGAACGCGCGCCCCTCCACACCGCCGCGCAACTGTACGGCGAGCGCTGGATGTTCCACGGCCCGGCGTTCCAGGGAGTCACCGAACTCACCGCGCTCGGCGAGCGGCACATCCGCGGAATCATCACCACCCCGGCGGCGCCCGGTGCCCTGCTGGACAACGTCGGCCAGATCCTCGGCTACTGGATCATGGCGACCCGCTCCGAGCGGACGGTCGTGTTCCCGGTCGGGATGCGGGAGATGCGCTTCCACGGCCCGCACCCCGCCCCCGGGACGAAGGTGGCGTGTCTGGTGCGGATCACCTCCCTCACCGACACCGTGCTGGAGGCCGACGTCCAGCTCTCGGTGGCGGGCGCGGTCTGGGCGGAACTGCGCGGCTGGCAGGACCGCCGGTTCGACAACGACCCGCACACCCGGCCCGTGGAACGCTTCCCCGAGCGCAACACCCTCTCCGAGGCCCGTCCGGGCGGCTGGTCCCTGGTGCACGAGCGGTGGCCGGATCTGGCCTCGCGCGACCTGATCATGCGCAACTCGCTGGGCGGACAGGAGCGTTCGGAGTACGCCGGCCACGCGCCGCGCGGCCGACGGCAGTGGCTGCTGGGCCGGATCGCGGCAAAGGACGCCGTACGGCGATGGCTGTGGGAACACGGCGAGGGCCCGGTGTTTCCCGCGGAGCTGCGGATACGCAACGACGGCACCGGCCGCCCGTACGTCACCGGGGTGCACGGCCGGGAACTGCCCCCGCTGGACATCTCCCTCGCCCATCGCGGCGAGGCGGGCGTGGCGATCGTACGGCCGCACACGCCCGCTCCCGGTCCCGGCATCGACATCGAGGAGGTGACGGCCCGCGACCCGCAGGCGATGGCGACGGTGCTCGGCGCGGACGAACTGCGCCTGCTGCGCACGCTGTGCGCAGCAGGCGGCGGCACCGAGGCACTGTGGTTCACCCGGTTCTGGGCCGCCAAGGAGGCGGTCGCCAAGGCCGAGGGCACCGGCTTCGGCGGACGGCCGCGCGACTTCGCCGTACTGGAGGCGGTACCGGCCGGGGACGAACTGATCGTCTCGGGACGCCTGGAACGCGCGTACGAGGTGCGGTGCGCGCCCGCCGCGAACCCGCCCGGACTGACCGAACGGGCCTATGTCGTGGCCTGGACCACGGGCCCGATCGGACCGACGGGACACCCCGACGAGGAGGAGTACGCCCCATGAAAGCCACCCCCCACCCGGCTGACACCACCCCCCACCCCGCCGACATCGCCACCGGCCCCGCCGAGGTCACCGCCGGCCCTGCCGACGTGCCCGTCCGCCCCACGGCCACGGCCGCCACCCCGCACATCGCCGAAGCGGACCTGGTCCTCGCCGAGATCGCCGGGCTGCTCGCCCGGATCATGGAGGACGAGTACGGCCTCGACGACGTCGAGATCGGCATGGCGACCACGTTCAACCGCGATCTGGAGCTGGAGAGCATCGACCTGGTGACGTTGTCGGGACTCCTGGAGGAGCGGTACGGCGGGCGGGTCAACTTCGCCGAGTTCCTGGCCGGGATGGAGTTCGACGAGATCATCGAGCTCACCGTGGGACGGCTCGTCGCCTACGTCGTGACCAGTCTGAAGGCGGCGGAGGCGAGCTGACGCATGGCGATGGTCGATGCCGGTGGACTCCGGTTGCACGTACAGCGGATCGGCCCCCGGGACGGCAGGGCGGCCACCGCGACCACGGTACTGATCCACGGGCTGCTGACCGACAGCCTGGCCAGCTACTACTTCACCGTGGCGCCGGCCTTCGCGGCGGCCGGCCTCGACGTGGTCATGTACGACCTGAGGGGCCACGGCCGCAGCGAGCGCCCGCCCGACGGCTACACCCTGGACCACAACATCGACGACCTGCGGGCGCTGCTCGACCGGCTGGCGGTGACCGGCCCCGTGCACCTGGTCGGCAACTCCTACGGCGGCACGATCGCGTTCGGCTTCGCGGTCCGTCACCCGGAGCGGGTGGCCGGCGTGACCCTGATCGAGTCCGAACCGGCCACCGCCGCCTGGGCGTCGAAGCTCGGCGGCATCCTCGACCGGGTGATGGGCCAACTGGCGCACAACGAGCCCGACGCCCTCGCCTGGATCACGGCGAACCGTGGTCACAACACGGCCCGGCTGGCCCGGGGCGCGGCCCGGCTCGCGCGGGACACCACCCTCGGGAGGGACATCCCGGCGAGCCGTGTCCTCACGGACGACCAGATGGCCGCGATGACCCGTCCCGTGCTCGGTGTGTACGGGGGTGACTCCGAACTCGCCGAACTGGCTCCCTGGTTGCGGTCGTTGCTGCCGGACTGCCGGACGGTGGTGATCCCGGGGCACGAGCACTCGGTGCTGGTGGAGGCGGCCGGGACCGTGGGCGGCCACATCCTGGCGCTGATCCAGGGGAGTTCGGCGTCCCGAACCGTGGGGGCCGAGGCCCGGTGAGCGGATTCCTTTTCGTGGTACCGCCGTTGGTCGGGCACATCAACCCGGCCGTCGGGGTCGCCGAGGTGCTGCTGGCGCGCGGGCACCGGGTGGCGTGGGCCTGCGCCGACCCCGGTCTCGTCGGACGTCTCGCGGGCGACCGGGCTCCGGTGTTCCCGTGCGCCGGGCCGGTACCGGGGGTGGGCGAGGCACGGCGGCCGCCCGGCCTGCGGGGGCCGGAGGCGCTGAAGTTCCTGTGGGAGTGGTATCTGCTGCCGCTGGCCGAGGCCATGGCGCCGGGGGTGCGGGCGGCGGTGGAGGCGTTCCGTCCGGACGTGGTCGTCGCCGATCAGCAGGCGTTCGCCGGTGGGCTGGTCGCCGAGCGGGCGGGGCTGCCGTGGGCCACCTCGGCGACCACCTCGGCCGAGTTCTCCGACCCGCTGGTCGGACTGCCGCGGGTCAGGGAATGGCTGGCGGAACGCCTGGCGGACCTGCGCGGGTCCGTCGGGGATCCGGCGAGTGACAGTGATCCGCGGTTCTCGCCGCATCTGGTGCTGGCGTTCAGCACCAAGGAGCTGGCCGGTCCGCCCGCCGCCGCGCGGGGCGGCCCGGTCCGCTGGGTCGGGCCCTCGATCACGGCCAGACCGGCCGCGGCGGGCTTCCCCTGGAGCTGGCTGGACCCCGGCCGGGCCGTGGTCCTGGTGACCCTCGGCACCGCGAACGCGGACGCCGGCGGGCGCTTCCTCGCGGTCTGCCGGGAGGCCCTGCGGGAACGGGCCGACGGGGTGCAGGGTGTCATCGTCGACCCGGGGAACACGCTGGGCGCGGACGCCTCCTGGTCCGCGGGTGCCGACCCGTCCCCTGACGGCACGTGCACCGAACCGTCCCGGGACGGCACGGGGGCTCCGCACGGCCCTCGGCTCTCGCCCGGCCTCGACAAGGACCTGCTGGTCCTGCCCTCCGTGCCTCAGCTCGGCCTCCTCGCGAAGGTCGACGCCGTGGTCTGCCACGCCGGTCACAACACCGTGTGCGAGGCGCTGTGGCACGGGGTTCCGCTCGTGGTGGCGCCCATCCGGGACGACCAGCCGGTGGTGGCCGGGCAGGTGGTGGACGCGGGAGCCGGCGTCCGGGTCAGGTTCGGCCGGGTGACCGCCTCCCGGCTGGGCGGCGCGCTCGACGCCGTACTGCACGAGCCCGGGCACCGTGCGGCCGCCGAGCGGATCGGTACGGCGTTCCGGGCCGCCGGCGGAGCGCCCGCGGCGGCGGACAGCCTCGAACAACTCGCCTGGGAGTACCGATGAGTGAGCAGCAGGACCGCGCGACCGCACCATCCGCCGGGCGCCCGGCGGGGCAGGCGGAGGAACCGGTCGGGGAACCGGCAGAGGAACCGGTAGAGAGACAGGGACCGGTCGGGAAACCGGTGGAGGAACCGGTCGGGGAGCCCAGCCGTGCCGAGCGGGTGGCTGGGCTCCGCCCCCGCTATCTGGCCGACCTGGCCGAGGGAACGGACCGCTTCTTCGAGCCGCCGCGCACCACCTGCCCCTGGTGCGGCTCCGGCCGGCTGAGCACCCGACTGCGCACCACCGACCTGCTCCAGCACAAGCCGGGCCGGTTCGTCCTCGACCGGTGCGACGCCTGCGGGCACGTCTTCCAGAACCCGCGATTGAACGAGTCCGGGCTGGAGTTCTACTACCGGGACTTCTACGACGGGCTCGGTGAGAAACGACTCGGCGACACCTTCGGCGGCCGCACCGCGATGTACCGCGACCGCGCCGAGTCGATGCTGCCGTACGACTCCGCCCCGAAGACTTGGCTCGACGTGGGCACCGGGCACGGCCACTTCTGCGCGACCGCCCGTGAGGTGCTGCCGGGGACGGTGTTCGACGGTCTCGACTTCACGGACGGCGTCGAACTGGCCGCCCGCGAGGGCCGGGTGGAGCACGGCTACCGTGGCGCGTTCCCCGAACTGGCACCGGAGCTCGCCGGCCGTTACGACGTGGTGAGCATGTTCCACTACCTGGAGCACAGCACCGATCCCGACCGCGAACTGAGGGCCGCGTGGCAGGCGGTGCGGCCCGGCGGCCATCTGCTCATCGAGGTCCCCGACCCCGAGAGCCGGTACGGCAGGGTGCTCGGCCGCTGGTGGCTGCCCTGGCTCCAGCCGCAGCACCTGCACTTCGTACCGGTCGCCAACCTGCGCCACCGGCTGGCGGAACTGGGCTTCACGGTGGTGGCGGAGCAGCATGCCGAGCCGCACGATCCGGTGGACCTGCTCGCCGCCGTCTGGCTGGCGCTGGACCACACCGCTCCGCGCGAGGACGCGCCCTGGCTTCCGAGGCCGCCGGGCGCGCTGCGCCGGGCCGCGCGCACGGCCCTGCTCGTCGCGGGGATCCCGGCCCTGATCCTGGGCACCCTGCTGGACCGCTTCGCACTCCGCCCCCTCTCCCACCGACTGGGCGTCTCCAACGCCTACCGCCTGGTGGCCCGCCGAAACTGACCCGCACAGGGCCCCGGCCGAGCCTGGCGTGGGGAGGACCAGGGGGCGTACCCGTCCGTCCGCCAGGAAAAGCGCTGGTCGCGGGTGCGGGCCGTACGGGACCCTGTGCACATGCCTCGACGCCTCATGTTCGTGCAGTTGAAGTCCGGTCATGACACCGACCGTGGAACGTCGTGGATCGGGTGGGTGGACTTCTCGAAGACGTGGAGCACCGCGTATTTTCACGGAAGGACACTGCGGCGGGCAGGCGGGATGTCCGACGCGAACTTCTACGACACGCAGACCCATGAGGAGTTCTGGGTCTCCGGACCGAAACGGGACCGCACCGACACCCGCTACGGCCCCGCCAGCCCGAGAATCGAGCCGGACGCGGTCGAGACCTACGACGCGTTCCTGGACGGCGCGCCCCTGCCGGGCCGGGAGAACGGCTGACCCCAGCCTCGCGGGTGAGGCCGCCTGGTCCTGATCAATCAGAATGCCAGCCACCATGGCCGCCGAAGAGCACAACAGGCCCGCCGTGCCTTCCTTCCTCTCATGTGCCACGGAAGTTGCGAGGCTGATGGACCTCGGGGATGCCGCCGACGTGCCGGAAGCACGCCGCGCGCGGCACCTGGCCCATGCGGTACGCAAGCCGCTGCTCGAACGCGCCCACCTGCACTGCGGTCTGGGCCGGCTCCTTCGGCGGGCAGGTCGGGCCGTGGTCGGCAGCGGGATCGGCGAGGGCGATCGCGGACGGAATCGAGGATCTGTTCCACATGAGGAACTGGCTGGCAAGGCTGCTCGGGAAGGAGCGGCACCGAAGTGCGGAAGAGGACCCGGCGGCGGTCTCGTCGCCGGGCCCGGTGTGGAGCAATCCGGAGATACCGGACGAGGAGCGCGCGGTTCTGCTCGTACGCCTCCTCGAAGACCCCACGGCACGCGAGGACGATCAGGAGGACGCGGCGTCGGATCTGGAGTTCCTCTCCGGTCCGTTCGTCGAGGCGGCCTTGATCCGGGCCATCCGGGACGGCGGCTTCAACAGCGACGTGGCCCAGGCCTCCGCCGAGTCCCTCGCCGGCATCTGGGCCAGGGAGGGCCGAGTCGATGCCGCCTTCCTGGCGGAACTGCGCGGCACGGCGAAGGAGTTGATGTTCGGCATCCTCGGCAAGCGTGCCCCGCACTTGCTGCCCCCTGGGGCCCTCTAGAGATCTTCAACGCCTGGGGATGCGGCGGTTGGCGGTTGTGCCCGGCTCTGCCTCGTTGTTACCGGCCGCCTAAAGGCCGTAGCGCTTGCTTCCGCTCCCCGGCTCCCCGGCTCCCCGGCTCCCCGGCTCCCCGGCTCCCCGGCTCCCCGGCTCCCCGGCTCCCCGGCTCCCCGGAAAGTCGAGCCCGGCCGTGTACGGATGTTGTAGTTGCGGTACGCCGCTACGGGTACTGCCGTCACGGCCCGTGCAGTTCGGTCTCCCAAGGCTCGAACGGTGGCTCCACGCGGTAGCTTGGATCGCAGTACGAGCGGACCCACTGCGCGGCACGGTATTGGGCGTCCCCTCCATTCAGAACGTCTCCGCTTTCGTCCACCTGCAGGACGTTGGTGAAGATCGCAAAGACCTGCTCCAACGGAGAGCCGAACGCCATGAGCCGAGGCCGATAGTCAATGCCCTCGAGGAGATCCACGTCGAGGGTGCCATTCGCGAGGTAGAAGGCGAAGAAGCGCAGTGATGCGCGAACGTCTACGGGAAGGTGATCCACGAGGACATCATCCGTTGAGCTTGGCATCGGAGCCTCATCCTTGTCAGATCAATCGCAGAAGGCTGTCGATGCCGGTCGACCGGCCTGACGCCACGCGTGCCCAGGTATTCACCGCCGCCGCCCGGTGCTCGGTATGGATCCCCGCCGAGCGGTGTGCGGCGCTCTGCACACGGTGGGCACCCGACTATGCGGGCATCCCAGGCCGCCTCGTTGACCACCCGCACCGGCAGTCCTGCACCGTCGGAACTTCCGCACCCCGCAACGGGGATGGTGGGCGACGGGCCTGCTTCCTGCCCTGATCCGGCCGGTGCAGGGCGTTCCGCCGGTCTGCTCCCGCCGGGACAGGTGGCGACGCAGGCCCAACAGTCTTCACGGCGACAAGGCCCTGACTACAACTACCTTCGGCGATGGATACGGGGACGTGGCATCACACCCAGGATCGGATCGCCCGCAAGGGAAGGAACTTCGGCCAGGGGCTCGACCGGCACCGTTGGACCATCGAACGCACCATGGCCTGACTGGCCGGATGCCGACGCCCGCGCCGCCTCCCGCTGAGTGTGTCGCTGCAACAGCTCGACCGCCAGGTCATGGCCGTAGTGGACGGCCAGATCCATGGGCGCTGTCCCGTCGGGCCCGGATAGCTGCGGATCAGCGCCGAAGGCCAGCACCACCGCCGTGGTGTGCACAGTCAGCGGTCTACCGCTCTGCAAGGCGCCATCGCCTTCCGCGTCGATGGCGTGCGTGAGGAGCGTCATGTCGTGGCACACCTCATCGGGGTCGACTCCCTTGGCCAGCAGTTGAGGCACCTGGCCGGCGCATTCCGCACCGCAAGGGAGTTGAGTACGGGTACTCATGTGCGTCACCGCCGGGTTCGGCACCATGCAGCCATGACGAAGACCGCCTTAGCGCCGAAACGGCGACGCCCCTGGTCGCACCGAACACCCCTGCGCCAGGACCTTGCCATCGCGATCCCGCTGCTCCTCGCGGGGACCGCGTGGCTGGCGAAGGACTGGGTGCTCGATTTCGGCCTGGAGGTATGGGCCGCGCAGGGCAACCAGGCGGACATCGATGCTGCCGGCCTCGCGTTCATGGGCAGGCTGCGGGTGCTGCTGGTCACCGTACTTGTTTTGGCAGTTCTCGCGGGACTCTTCCGTGCGCCTTGGACGGTGACCGCGCATCTGATGGTGGCTCTCCTGGCCGCCGTGGTGCTGGGGCATGTGCAGCAAGAGTGGGATCACGACCATGCTCCGCCGGCTGGGTGCGTCCGCTACGGCCCGAACTGCTGAGAAGGCCAGCGGTTCGGCTCGAGCTGGAGCAAGTCAGACTTCGAACAGCGCGTCCCCGTGCGCCTGAGGCGTCGGATCGAGGACCTGGCGCAGCCGGCAAATGCTGTGGCGCCACCGGCTGCCGTCTTCTGCCTCTCCCCAGAGTTCGGATAGCTCGGATTCGTCTGCGAGAACTCGGTCCAGGGCCTCGACTGCCAACCGGCTGAGGTCTGGCGGCAGGCTCGGCACGGGCGCATGGGGGCCGTAATGGGGACCGACCGGTTCGCCACCTGGACATCGCGCGGCGATCAAGGCAGCCGCGGCTACGGCTTCCTCGGCGTCGGGCACCTCTAGGTAGTCCCGGTTGTCTGCGGCACACATCAAAACCTTGCGGATCAGGGCTTCGCGCGCGCCTTCAGCAGCGTCGTCCAGGTCGTTGGCGAAGTCTGCGGCAGTGTCGTTTTCGAACGGACCGATGTCCCAGGTACCCATGGCGTCCCTCTCAATTGACTGTTCGGGATCTTTGCACCGACGACTGACATTGAGACAAAGTGCTCACTCCGTCCCCGCCGAACGACCGTGGCAGCCCCGGAAACATCAGCTTGGGAAGCTGAGGTGTTTTGAGGCTTGCTCCGAGTCTGACCTGCGGCGAAGGGCGTCGACGACCCAGTGAGCGGTCCGTTGGTTCCCCACTGTTCCCCGTGACTCCCTGCCGAATCTGGCACGCGCCTGGCACGCGCCTGGCACGCGCCTTCTCCCTTTAGATGATCACGAAGTTGGCTTCACCACATGACCCAAGGCGACAAGGCCAATTCCGACCACTGTCAACGACGGATGCTGGAACCCGCCGCATGCAACGAGGAGAGCACCCGCTCCCCAGAGTCTCGGCTGGCGAACGTGGCGCTGTAGCCGGCCCGGCATGTGCCCGAGGAGAAGGCCATGCAGGCCGAGCACGACACACACGAGCCAGAGTGTCCCGACCAGAATCAGCAGCGGCAGCAGGGAGCCAGCGAATGATGTCGACATGGTCGCCCCCCCGTGAGCTGGTTGCTCGTTCTCCTCACGGAAGTCTGGCACGTCGGTGCGGGCAAGAACCGTTGGACCTCTTCGTCCCGAACTATCGGCTGGAAGGTCATTGAGGTCAGCTGGGCTGGTCGGTCGGGCCTCGAGGAACGTTAGCGGTCAGCTGCGGTCGTGGTGGTTGCTGTACTTCGCTGCTGTACAGCGGCACCGGTGGCCTTGGGGGCAGGAGACAGTCGCTCGGAGGAGTCATGGTGCACGATGTGGCGTCGGTGGGTTCCGCTGGGTGGATGGGGAGTCATGTCGTCGCTCGACCGCCTCAGCGCGCTGCTGGGCGAACCGGTGACCTGGGGTTGGGCCAGGCCGGGACTGTGGACTGTGTCTGAGCGGTATCTCGGTGTCGAGCTGCCCTCGGACTACAAGGCGTTCCTGGATCTGTACGGGCCTGGGAGCATCGACGGTTACCTGTCGCTGAGCCGGCCTCTGGAAGCCGATGCCACAGAGTTGGATCGGTTGTGGTCGCTGGAGGACGGGCGCCGGGCACGGCTCAGTGCCCCGGACCTGTATCCGTACCCCTTCCACCCCGATCCTGGCGGCCTCATCTCCTGGGGTTCGGACGAGCACGGCAGCGAGTACTACTTCCTCGCGATCGAGCCGAATCCTGCTGAGTGGCGCATCGTCGTCAGCAGTGAGTGCAACAGCTGGTTCGAGACCGCGGGCACCTTTTGCGACTTCCTCGTACGCTGCTTCGACCGCATCGACCGGCCGCCTTTCATGGCCCGTGCTTGGCCCGCCTCTCATGCCCGCTACCACTCCGACGTCTGAAACGGCGCTCGCGTCGCCCACCCCGCGATGCGGCTGACATCCGCTTTAGGAGTCCGATCCGAGTTCGCTCCGGCCGCCGTCAGCTGATGGTGCGACGGCTGGACAGAGGCGCTGGTGTACGTACCCGTCCGGCGTCGTTGATGTCAGCCATGGATGTCAGAAGCCTCCCGACCCGCGCCCCCAAGAAGATCGGCCTCGACCGGCCTTCCACGGACGGACGCGCGCGACGGTGCCCGACTCACTGCGCCTGTGAGCCAGGTTGTGGCCGCACCTCGGAATCCGCCCTGAAACCCGGTACAACCCTGGGCCTGCCGGACCTGTCCTCACAGGCAAAGGCGATGCACCCGGGCTCGCCGGCACGTTCGCGGCGCCTGCCCCGCTCTGTCCGGCCACGTTCGAAAGGGAACACGTGATCAGACGGACCGGGCTCGGTCGGGTATGTGCGGTGACAGCTGCCGTGTTGGGCGGGGGACTGCTCCTGGGCGTGCCGGTGACGCACGGGCCCGGGCAGGGGGACGCGGGGTTACTGCCCGCGGGAAGCAGTCACGCCCTCCGGACGGAGAGTGCGGAAGACGAGGACGGACTGACGCTCGACCGTCTGGAACAGGACGGTGGCAAGCTCATCCGCGCAGGGTCGACATTTCATGTGCGGGGCGGGTTCACCTATCGCGGTGAGCGGGCGCTGCGGCAGATCGCCGTCTCCATGACGGTGTCCGAGGGGATCTCGTTCGCGACGGAGTACAGCAACTGCGAGTACGGGACCCAGGAGCCGTTTTCCCCGGAGCTCCGGGGGTCTCGCCAGGCGGTGTGCCTGATCGACGCGCGGGTCGAGTCCGGCGAGTCCGTCGACCTGACACCCGTCGCCCTGAAGGCGGGCGGTCTGGCCGCGGGAGGAGCCGTAGACATGACCGTGGGAGAGGCCGAGAAGAGGGGCTGGTCCGGCCTCAAGTGGCGGGACCGGCATCGGGGTCGGGGCGAGGAGCTGACCCTCGCGCGGCGCACCGGCAGCGTGCCGCCCGCCGCCCGCCAGACCGCCGGCACATACAGCATTCTGTTCGTGTCCATGGACAACCCGTGGGATCTCGAGGTGAGGGGCGCCGTGCCCAAGGGCAGGAAGGGCGAGACGGTCACGGCCGACCTGGCCCTGGACTTCCACGGCGCCAACGTCACGGCCCAACACAGCACCGAGAACGACGACCCGTTCGCCAACGTCGAGGTGCGGCTCCCCAAGGGGGTGACCGTGCTGAGCACCCCGAAGAAGTGCAGTCTCACCTACCTCAAGGCGGTGAACATCTATACGTGCAACTACGGCTTGTACACCGACGGCTTCGACGAACCCCTGCTCCGGGACGGATTCCACATCGCCTATCCCTTCAAGCTGCGGATCGACGACCCGTCCAAGCTCACCGGCGGCAGCATCCGTGTCGTCGACGCCGAGAAGAGGCCGCTGCGGGGCGACGCCGACCCTAAGAACAACACCGCTCCCATCACCACCGGCACGGCCGACGACTCCGGTGCGACAACCTGGACCGTAGCCGCGAGTGCTGCAGCCGTGGCACTGACCGGGCTCCTCGCCGCCACCCTGATCCGCACCCGCCGCGCCCGCCGACGGACGGACTGACTCCACCCGGCAGGGTCCGCCCCCGCTTTTGGACGCTCTGGGGTTCCTCAACTCACCTTCGCTGACCGGCACCTGCGCGAGTGCTCTCTGCACCGCCTCTGAGCAGGGCCGGCGCTGTTGTCGGCTGTCGTCGTCTGTCGGCGTCGGCCACGCTCGGACGGCCCACAGGCAGCCCCATGGATAACCCCAGGGCCGCCAGTGCGCCCCTCGATGCGAGGTCCTGAATGGGGCTGAATGAGACGGGAACTGAGACGGGCGGCTCTACCCGGCAGGCTGCGGCCCCACGGGAGGAAATGCGTGGACCCACCACCATGCAAGGGGATAGGTTCCGTGTGGTCATGCGTCGCCTAGCGGCCACGCGGAGTGCTGAGGCGGTTTGTACTACTGCCGTAACAACCACTGCCGAACTCCGGCAGGCACGCGCGCCCGGGTGCCGGGGATGCCACTCTTTCCACCTACGGCCCGTCAGGTCGGGCCAGTCAGAGGGGGAGTCTCTCCACGATGCATCGCATGCGCGCCGCCGCGGCCGTTCTCGCCGCCGCAGGGCTCGTCACCGCCACCCAGCTCGGTCTCGCCGGCACGGCATCAGCCGCGACCCCGGCTGCGACGAGCACCGGCTGCCCGGTCAGCCTCGTCTACCCGGCGAGGTTCTACGTCGACTCGCACGGTTGGGTGACCAACGGCGGTCTGTACTTCGGGATCAAGAACAAGAGCACGACCAAGAACTTCACGAAGGTCACGCTCACCGTCACGGACGTCGCGAACATCCGCTTCGGCACGGCCACGCCCAAGAACGGCCGGGTCACCAACAAGACGTCGATGACGGTCTCCGTGTACACGGGGACCCTCAAGCCGAGCAGCAGCCTCGGCGTGAAGGTGCACACACACCTGCTCAACACCCACAGCTACAAGGTGAAGTTCGCCCTCCACGGCACCGGCTGGACCTGCGCCGTGAACCAGGGCACCTGGGGCGTCTGACCCCAAGTGCCCCTTCGGTCCGCAGGGCGTCGCGGGGCGCTGTCCATCGTCAGGACAGCGCCCCGCGAGGCACAACGGCTTTGAGGTCTGGCCTCATCTCTATCAGGTCGATCACGACGCCTTCCGAAGCCTGCGTTTCGCCGGTGGAGCGACTCGACGCCGGCCGCTGAAGTGCGTCGGAATCCGGCTGTGTTCGCGTCTGTTGGTGTCAGCCGCTGGCGTCAGACATCGGTGGCCCACTTGACGGTTGTCCTGGCCGGGGAGTACAGGCGCCGCTCAATTTGCATCGCCAGCATGACGAGCCTTAGCGAACACTCCAGCCCCGTCGGCGCAGCGCGGGCGGGGCGGGCCGAAGGCCGGAGCGGCGCCCGCAGCGGAGCCGGGAGCGCGCCCGGCGGAGCGGAGCGCAGCCGGGGCTCGATGAAGTAGGGAAAGTTCTACCGCGCCGCGATCATGAACCAAGGTCGTGGCCTGTCGGCTCCGTGCTCATCTCGGCTACCGTTCCATCCGAGCCTTATGCGCTGGACACACCCCAAGGGGCGGCGGACCTCGCCGAGTCCCTACTCCCTCCGCTCGGGAACCGCTGGCTGCACACTCAGGCCGTGGCCGCTCGGGCGCAAAGGGGCGCCCCCGAGCCGGCGCGCCACCTGGCCGAGCACGCGCAGGCAGGCCGCACCGGGCTCGTCTTCATCGGGGCCCGCGGTGGTGTCCTGCGGCGGAACAACTTCCGGCGGATCTGGCTGCGCACAATCGCCTCGACCGGGCTCGGTGACGTCCACTTCCACGATCTCCGGCACACCGGCAACACCCTCGCCGCCACCGGCGGCGCCACCACCCGGGAGCTGATGCAGCGCATGGGCCGCTCGTCGGTGCGGGCCGCACTGGTCTACCAGCACCTCGTCAACGGGCGCGACCACGAGATCGCCGACTACGTGGACGGTCAGATCAGGAAGGTGAAGCGGCCTCCGCGCGGTCCATCTGGCACGGGAGTGGCACGGCGGCACCGAACGGTCCGAAACGACAGCGTGGGATGTCAGCGGAACAACTCCGGCGCTGGACAGATCTCCAAGGGATCGTCGCCCGATCCGCGCTGTTCCGCCAGGCGTGCCGACAGGTCAGTCGGCCCCGCAGGTACAGCGGCGATCCGGCAGGGCAGAGCAAATTCACCCAGGCGTCGCGATCCGCGGCGAGGAATAGAGGAACTGGCGCTTGCCCAGGGGTTGTTGCTCGACCTTGCCGTACCACAGGAGGACGCCGTGACGCCGCTCCCAGAAGAACACGTACACGCCCTTGACGATCCGATCCGGTACAAAGAAGAGCGCCCAACCGAAGGCCCAGGGACCCCAGAGCAGGCCGAAAACCAGGGACACCAGCGCAACGAAGACAACGAAGGGTCCGGCGAAACTGCGGCGCATGGACTCACGCGGGGTGGGGAGTATCGCCTCGGGGTCGGTCAGGGGGACTGCGCTCTCAAAATCGCGCTTCTCGCCGATCAGCCAGCGCGATCGGGTCGAAACCGCCATCAGGCCGAAGAGCGCGCTGGCCCCTAAAATGCACAAAAGAGGAAGCGCCTTGCGGCTGTCGGCCTGCGGCAGTCCGCGCACGCCGAGGACCACAGGCGCGGTGACGGCCACGGCGACCCCCACCTCGACGATCGCCGCCAATTGATGGTGAACATAGCGCACCACGGCATTCCCCCTCCGCACGCGCCTGCCCGGGACGGATGCAGGACTCACTATGGACAACGTGCGCCCCTCGGTAAACCGCACGTCCCTCTCGGTCCTATACCGGCATGCGTCGTTGACCGCCCGTTCGCACCGCATTGGCGGAACCGTGACTTCGACATCGGACTTCCTGGGCGCGCGAGTGACTTCCGAGCCTCGAGACGAACGCCGGCCCAGGCCGGGGGCCGTCCACGACGAGGCCATGACCGCAGGCGCACGGTTTCCAACTGTGTTGGTGGGGCCAGGGCTTCCGAACGGGGTCGCTCCCCTGCCTTCATGGGCGGCCGGCTGCGGGGGCGGCCATCGCGCCGGTCTCACCTGAACGGCCTTGAACGACGCCGAATGAGACGGAAACCGAGACGGGCCGGCCAGTCGCCGAGCCG
The DNA here is from genome assembly GCF_042725875.1 of Streptomyces sp. NPDC127038. Classification (NCBI taxonomy): domain Bacteria; kingdom Bacillati; phylum Actinomycetota; class Actinomycetes; order Kitasatosporales; family Streptomycetaceae; genus Streptomyces; species Streptomyces sp. NPDC127038. Next base: position 259,362 of record NZ_JBHXDQ010000004.1, read on the forward strand.
CCTCGTGGCGGCGCGACCTGTTGATCCGTAGCTCTAGATAGATCGGTCAGTGACGGTCGTACAGGCCGCGCTTCGGTTCTACATGGACGCTACGGGGCCAGACCGGTTGCTGTGGTTGCTGTATTTCGCTGCTGTAGGGCAACCGGCTCCACCTCATCGCTCCTGTTGCCGTCGTCTACGACGCAACCCCTTGGCGCTAGCGACGGCGACGAAGAAAGTGCCGCCCACGGTCATAGGGAGCTGAGAGGCGAAGGGCCTCAGAGGGGGATGTTCAAGGAAGTTCCGGTCGAATGCAATACCGGCCAGGGCGGCTGTCAGTGTGCTCGACCACAAGAGCAGCACGAGCAACCACGTACTCCGGGTGCTCAGCCGTGAAGTCATTGGATCATCATGCACCCGACCTACCGCCGACGAAAGCCCCCCTCGCTTCTACTACCTGGCTGTGCGTGGGCGACAGACCGTCTCGGATTTCGCGCCGGGTCGCCAGTTTGGAAGATCGCGTAACCGGATGCCGAGTCGCGAGGGCCGAGTCAGCCGACGGGCGCCACCCCTCGACCGAGGGTGACGCCCCGCAGGGATGCCGCCTTTGAGGTCTGGCCTCATCCTTATCAGGTCGATCGTGGTCCCCCTGGAGGCCGGAGGGATGCAAGCCTCGCCAGGATGGCGTGACCGATGGAGGCCGCGCTCCTCCGGCTCGGTCCATCTCTGTTGGTGTCAGGTGCTGATGTCAGGCGCCCGGGCCTCTCTTGACGGACCGCCCATAGAGCGCAGGTCCCTCGGAAGAGCGTTCTGACAAACTGCCCGCTCATGAGTGAAGATCGCCCTGCGGGCATCCCGTCCGGTCTGGTCGTTGAGCTGTCACGTGCCAAGGTCAAACCCGGCGCCGAGGCTGAGGCCGACCGATGGATGCGCATGCTCAATGACCGACTCGACGAATGCATAGCCACGCTGGATCGCGAACGGATGGCGATCGAGATCGTGTTCCGGCTACGAGAAAACGGCGAGGATCACCTGTTCTGGGTCACCGTGAGAGGTGAGGACGGGGCAGGGCTGGACCACAGTCTTCCCATCGATCGCGATCACATCGAGCATGCCAAGCGGACGAAGGAACCAGGCTGGGTGGAAGCTGAACCACAGGTGCTCATGCTCCCGGAACCAGTGCGAAAGGCGGTGTTTAGCTGGGCACTGCGAGACGGGTAGTTCCCCGCTCAGTCGTGGCCGACAGTCCGCCCTCGCCATTTCCCGCCCGGTGCCGGCAGCCTGCCGCTGACGACGTTGAGAGGTTGGCGCGGAGTATCGCGACACCTTGACGGGACTGCGGAATCGGCCGGGCGGTCTCCCGATCGCTGTGCCTGACACATTGCCAGCCGAGCACGCCTTCACCGGGACGGCGCCAGTGGAGTCACTGACCTCGGTGACCGCGCGGCGGAGGGCGTTTTCGTCGACGCCTGTAGCGTGGACGGGAGTTCGTCTGTCCGGATGTTCTTCGGGCGGCGGCTTACGACCTGCGAGAAACGGGGAAACGAAGTGTTCGGCAAGAAGGAAGTACATCTGATCGCGCTCAGCGATCTCGACGACGCACGGGACGCGGTGCGCCAGGCCCAGGCGGACGCTTCCGCGGAGGAAGCTCCCGGGTTGCTCCGGGCCGCGCGGATTCTGGACGAGTTGGCGGAGCGGGGCGGGGAACCGCGGGTCCGGTGGGCCCGGGGGATCCTGGAGCGTGACGGCGTGGACCCGGTCACCCATGAAGTGGCGGCGGTACGGGCCCTGCGCCAGGAACTGCCGGGACTGAGCCTGGTCGCGGCCGTCGAGCTGGCACGGGAGGCCAAACCCGCTCAGCAGGCCTGAGGGACCTCCATCAGGATGGCGTAGCGTTCCCGACAGACTTAACTCTGTACCTGGCCACTTGCGCGTCCGTGAGCCCCGTCGGGATCCGTTCCCTGCGGGGCTCTCGTGCGCCTGGACCGCGTACCGGTGGCGCCGACCGAGAGCGGGCGTAGGAATGGTGCCGGGTGCGGGGCGGGGGTTCGCCGGCTATGCCTCGGGCGACGGTGCCACCACACGTAGGGCCCCCGGCAGCACGTCCAGCGTGAACCGCTCCCCCGGAGTCTCCAGTACGTCACCGTCGTACTCGAAGACCAGCGGCCGGCCGTCGGTGCGTTCGACGGTGATGCTGCGGCCGCGGGCGTAGACCACTCCCTCGCGGCCGACGTGGCCGCCGTCGCGGGAGAGGGCCGGGAGTTCGCGCAGCGGGAGGGCCGCGCCGACGACGCACACGTCGAGGAGGCCGTCGTCCATGACGGACTCCGGCAGCAGCTTGAACCGGCCGCCGCGGTGCCGGCCGCCGCCGATGTTCGCGAAGACGGTCGGGCCCTCCTGCACCACCTCGCCGTCCACGAGGACCCGGCCCGGGTACGGGGTGAACGTACGGAGGGACGCGGCGACCGCCTTCTCGTACCGTTCGCGGCCGGCGTCGGTGATGCCGCGGGCCGTGATGAGGGACTGGGCGACGACGCCGGTGGACGCGCCGAGCAGGGCCAGGGCCCCGTTCTCCGCCACGCGCGCCAGGTCGATCGCACGGAAGTGCGCAGCCGTCAGGGCGAGTTCGAGGGCCTCCTGCCAGGGGCGGTCGGCCCAGATCTCGCGGTAGAAGGAGTTGCCGGTACCGGCGGGGAGGATCAGCAGGGCGGGCGACGGGGCGGACGCCGGACCCGAGCCCGGGCGGGTCGCGGAGCCCGCACCGTCCGCCAACCCCGCCGCCACGTCGTGCGCCGTCCCGTCGCCGCCCAGCGCGACCACCAGGTCGGGACCGCCCGGCGCCAGCGCCTCTGTGGCCAACTTGCGCGCCTGGCCCGCGTGTTCGGTGACCGCGAGGGTGACGGTCAGGTCCGCGTCGGCGAACCGGCGCCGCACCGCCTCCGCCGTCGCGGGCAGGTACGTACCCGAGGCGGGGTTGGCTATCACCAGGACCGATGTGAACGGGGCGCTCATGACGACGGGCACTCCAAGCCGGGGTGGACAACACAGCGGCGCCGCCGGGGTCCGGCGGCGCCGCTCGGGCACGCGCTGCGGAGAGGGCAGGATTCGAACCTGCGCGGGCCGAAACCCGAACCAAGTTGCCTCGGTACCCCGTTGGGCCGCTTCGGGTACCTCTCCACGCTCCGGTCGGCGGGCTCTCGTCCGTTCCCCGGTGCACCGCAGACTCTTCCGCAGCCGCCTGACATTTCCCTGAGACGAACACCTCAGGGCACTCGCAGCACGGCGCCCTTGGATGAAACAGCTGGTGGAGAACGGGTGGGGCGCCATAGACGGGCGGGGGCCGCCATGGACGGGCAGGGGGTGCCATGGGCGGACAGGAAGGTGCCATGGGCGGCGACAGAGGACGTCAGAGACGAGTCAGGGCGCGCCCTCTCCGGACGCGCCCCGCTTCCCGCCGGCGGACCTCCCGGTTCAGTCGAGGTCCGGATCGCCCAGTCCGCGGTGGGCCAGTTCCAGGATGGACGCGGTGACCGCTTCGAGGTCGATCGGCTCGTCGCGGCTGATCAGGTCGTCGAGGAGGCCGTCCGCGGCGTGGAAGACCAGGCGGCAGGCGAGGCCGGTGTCACGGGCGCGGAACGCTCCGACCAGGGAGCCGCGGGCGACGAAGTCGCACATGAGGTCCACGACCCGCTGGTTGGAGGCGTGACAGAGCTCCAGCGCCTTGGCGTTGGCGGAGCGGTAGACGATCCGGTGCAGGGCCGCGTTCTCGACGGCGTGCTCGACCATCGCGCGGATCAGCCGGTCCAGGCTCGGCCACCAGGCGCCGCCCTCGTCGAGCATGGCGCGGGTGTCGCGCAGGAAGCCGTCGACGTACTCCTCCCACATCGCCCCGAGCAGATGGTCCTTGGAGTCGAAGTAGAGGTAGAAGGTGCCCTTGGCCACCTGTCCCGCCTCGGCCAGTTCGGCGACCGTGGCCGCCGCGAAGCCCTTCTCCCTGAAGACCTCGGAGGCGCCCTTGATCAGCGCCGAGCGGCGGTCGTCGGGGCTCATGGTCCGGCGCTTGCGGCGCGCGGGCTTGCCGGGGTCCGTCTCTGTTGCCGTCGCCATGGGCTCGTCTCCTGTCCGGGGATCCGCCGTCAGGTTCCTGGGGATCGCCGTTCCAATCTACCTCCCCCACTGACTGGCCGCCGGTCAGTTGACTGACTGACCGTCGGTCATTAACCTCGAAGAGCCGACTGACCGCCGGTCATTGAGCCTCGAACAACCTCGCACCCGGACGCACCACGGACACACCACGGACGCACCTGCCCCCCTCACCGTCCCCGAGACCGTCCCCCAACCTTTGATACGAGGGAACCGCGATGAGCGACACCACCGCCCCTGAACAGCGGAAAGGGCTTCTGCTCGCCTTCCTCTGCTTCGGCGTGTTCATGGTCTATCTCGACGCCACGATCGTGAACGTGGCGCTGCCCGGCATCCAGGAAGACCTGTCCACGGACATCACCCAGCTCCAGTGGATCATCGACGCGTACACGCTGACGTTCGCGTGTCTGCTGCTGACGTCCGGCACGCTGGGCGACATCCTCGGCCGCAAGAAGATCTTCCTCGCGGGCCTGATCGGCTTCACCCTCAGCTCCGTGGCCTGCGCCCTGTCGAACTCGATCGGCGCGCTGCTCGTCGGCCGCACCCTCCAGGGCGTCTGCGGCTCCATCATGATCCCGGTCTCGCTCGCGCTGGTCTCCGCCGCGTACACCGCCCCCGCCGCCCGCGCCAAGGCGATCGGCATCTGGGCCGGCGTCGGCGGCATCGCGCTGTCGACCGGCCCCGTGCTCGGCGGCGTGCTCGTCGACCACTACGGCTGGCAGAGCATCTTCTGGGTCAACGCGCCCGTCGGTGTCATCGCGACCGTCGTCCTGGCCAGGCTCCTCACCGAGAACCGCTCCCCGCGCAAGCGGCAGCTCGACCTCGTCGGACAGCTGCTGTTCATCACGACGATCGCGGCACTCGCGTACGGGCTGATCGAGGGCAACAGCAAGGGCTGGACGTCCGGGATCATCCTCGGGTCGTTCGCCGGTTCGGTCGTGACCCTGCTGCTGTTCGTGCTCTGGGAGCTGCGCCACCCCGACCCCATGCTGCCGATGAGCTTCTTCCGCAGCCCGATCGTGGTGGTCGCCGGCATCGTCAACTTCCTCAGCCTGTTCGGCCTGTTCGCGGCGATCTTCCTGCTGACGCTGTACCTCCAGAGCATCAACCGGCTCACCTCGATCGAGACCGGGGTGCGGTTCCTCGCGCTCACCGTGCCGATCATGATCGCGTCGTTCGCCGCCAGCATCGTGGCCGCGAAGGTCGGACCGCGGCTGCCGATCGCGATCGGTTCCGTGCTGTCCGCCGGTGGCCTCTTCGGGCTCACGGTCCTGGAGGTCGGCTCGGGCTTCGGCAGCTACTGGTGGTCGCTCGCCCTCCTCGGCGTGGGCGTCTCGTTCACCGGCGCGCCCGCCACGGTCGCGCTCCTCGGATCGGTTCCGGCCGAGCAGGCCGGCACCGCCTCCGGCGTCTCGAACACCTTCCGCCAGGTCGGTACGGTCTTCGGTGTCGCCCTCGCCGGCGCCCTGCTCCTGCGCCATCTGCGGGACGGCATGCCCGGTGCCCTGGCCAAGACCGACGTGCCCGCCCGGGCGCAGGCCAAGGCCGTCCAACTGCTCGGTGACGGCGACCTGTCCCGCATCGGCGGCCTTCCGCCGGCGATCCGGGGGAAGGTCATGGAGGCGGTCGGCCCGGTCTACGTGGAGGGCATGCACCTCGCCATGGAGATCGCCGGAGCCGGCGCCCTGGTCGGCGGCCTGTTCGCGCTGATCTTCCTCAAGGGCCGGCAGCCGGCCGCCCGCGCCGACTCCGCCGCGGTGGGCGAGCCCGGCCAGGACGGCCTCCCGGTCGAGACCGCCGGACAGCACTCCTGATGCCGGGCCCCGAAACGGCTCCCCCGACGCAGGCGACTCCGGACAACCTCCTTCCGGGGCAGGACACTTCGGACGCCCTCCCCCCGGGGCAGGACGCTTCCGGCGCCCTCCCCCAGGGGCCCGGCGGCGGACCGGACGGAACCGGCGCACCGGCCTCGGCCGCCGTCTTCCGCCGGCTCGCCCGCTGGGGCAGCCGGCTCGACCTCGACGACGCGCCCGACCGGGTCGTCGCGCACCTCAAGAGCCAGATCCTCAGCCAGCTCGGCGCCGCCCGCGCCGGGTACGCGCACCCGCTCGGCCGGCGCATCACCCAGGCCTACGGCAACCCGCTCCAGGACGATCCGAAGCACGCCGTGCACTCGCTCTCCATGGCGACCCTCTGCCTGGACTTCGACGACACCGCCTACGCGGGCCACTTGTCGCACTCCACCGTCAACGTGCCGCTGATGTACGCCGGTTCGCTGGGCCTCGACGGCCGGCAGCTGCTGACCTCGGTCCTCGCGGCCAACGAGACCGCCGCCCGTGTCACCGCCGCCGCGACCCTCGGACCGTTCCGAGGGCAGACCGCCGGCCACACCCATCTCGCGGGTGCGGTCGCCGGTCGGCTGCGCGCGGAGAACGCCTGCGCCGACATCTGGGCCAACGCGCTGGGCATGGCGTTCTCGGTGCCCACCTGGAGCCTGGCGCGCGGCTTCTACAGCACGGACGCCAAGCTGCTGGTCGCCGCGGTGCCGGTGCAGATCGGGCTGAGCGCCTGCGACGGCGCCCGGTTCGGGCTCACCGGGCCGGAGGACGTACTGGAGCACCCGCAGGGCTTCCTGCACCGGTTCGCGGACATACCGCTGCCCGAGGAGGCACTCGCCGGGCTCGGCAGCCTCTGGCACACGGAGACCTTCTCGTACAAGATCCATCCGGGCAGCGCCTACACCAGTGCCGCCGTCGACTGCGCGGTCGAACTGCACGGGGCGCTGGAGGGGTCCGGCGCAGGGGACATCGCCGAGGTCGTCGTGGAGGGCTCGATCTTCACCGCCGGACTCGACCGCATCGCCCGGCGGCACCGGATCGGCCCCGGCTCCAGCGTGGCCGCCCTCAACTTCTCCCTCCCGTACAACGTCGCCACGGCCCTGCTCACCGGCTCCCTGCTTCCCGCCGACCTCGCGCACCCGGCGGTGGACCGCCCCGACCGCTGGGAGGTCGCCGCCCGGGTACGCGTCGAGCACGATCCGGCGCTCAGCCGGCAGGCGCTGCTCGCCACCGCCCCGCTCGGCCAGGCGCTGCGCCGCGCGGGCGAGCGGGCCGAGGCCTGGGTACGGGCCATCGACACCGACGCCGCCGACACCCTGCCACCCGCCTGGCTGGAACCGGAGACCGACTTCCGGTGGGCCACCAAGAACCTCGGCGCGCGGGTCACCGTCCGGCTGCGCGACGGCCGCGAACTGCGTGCCGAACGGCACAGCGCCGTGGGGGCCGCGAGCGGCGCCGACGGCGTCGACCACGCGACGCTGGCACGCGCCAAGTTCCTCGCGAACGGCGGCGATCCGGAGGCCGTCGACCTGCTGCACCGGCTGGAGACCCTGGGTCCCGAGGAGGTCCGGCGGCTGGTGCGCCTGGCCCTCGCGGGGCCCGACGACCACGTCGGGCGCCCACCCGCCGGCCCCCGTGCGGCCGGCCATGTCCGAGACACCCGAAAGGGCACAGCGATGGAGACCGCAGTTCTGGAGGAGGCCTACGCGGGCCTGATCACCGCCGCGACCGGCGCCGCGCTCGGCGGCCGGGAATCCGCGGCCGACGGCCGGGACTCCGCACCCGGCGGCGGGGAGTCGCCCCTGCCGGGCGAGCGCGGCACGGACTGGACCCTGGCCCATATCGCCCTGAGCGACCGGCTGTTGTCCTCCACGGCACGGCAGGTGCTGGGAGGCGCCGAGGCGGGACTGGACAACGGCCCCGCCATGGACCCGAAGGCCATCGAGGAACTGACGTCCACGGTCGACCGCGACGTCCTGGTCGAACTCGTCCGCCGCAATGCCGCCGAGTTCGTCGGCCTGGTCGCCCGGATACGACAGGATCAGCAGGCCACACCGGTCGCGGTGCGGCTGGTCGGCGACGCGGGCCAGGAACTGTTCAGCGGGGCGGTGCCCTGGGGCGAGATCGTGCGCATGCGCGCCGAGGACCACATCCCCGGGCACACGGAGCGGCTCCGGCGGATCGCGCGGGCGCCGCGGGAGTCCTGAGAAACGAGGCGCGTCCGCCGTACGCGGACGCGTCGACGCGGCCTGCCCGCTCCCGGGAGAGCGGGCGGCCGCCGGGCGAGAGGGGGGCACGACCGATGGCTGGACCGGAGCAGGGACGAGGCCGGGTACGGACACGGGCAGGGACCGAACGGCGGGGCTCCGGCACACCGGGCGGCCCCGCGCCCGCGGCGGCCGGGGAGGTCACCGCGGCCGTGGCGGGCGAGCACGAGGATCCGCAGTGCCTGGCTCCGGGCGAGGCCGCCGGGCTGCTCGCCGGCGCGGGCTGGCGCCGGGCGGTGGTGCTGGGCGACAGCACCACCGAATCCACCGGGATGACCGTCGTGCCGGGCTGGGCCCGCGCGACCTGGACCGACCGCGTCGCCGCCGCGCTGCGCGAGACGGATCCGCAGTTCGCCTGTCTCCATCCGCGGGGCAGGCGGGATCTTCCGCTCTCCCACATCCGCTCCACACAGCTCGGGGACGCCCTCGGATTCGCCGGCGATCTCGCGTTCCTCACCTGTGGTGGGCCGGAGTTGAGGGCGCAGTCCTTCGACCCGGACGCCATGGAGCTGGAGTTGAGCAGGATCCTGTCCGCGTTGCGCGGCGCGACCTGCCAAGTGGTCCTGGTGGTGAGCCCGTTCGATCTGACGAGGACCGGCCAGGTGCCGGCGGGCCGGCTCACCGCCGTACGCGCGCGCCAGCGCCTGCTGGCCGAGCGGATCGAGTCGGTGGCGCTGCGGCACGGCTGTGTGCACGTCGATCTCGCCGCCCACGAGGGCGCGTCCTCCGCCGACCTGTGGAGCGCGCGGCCGTGGCGGCTGAGCAGCCGCGGGCACGCGGTGGCGGCGGCCGCCGTGGTGCGGACGCTGGGGGGCCTGCCCGGGACGCGGTGAAGGGGTACGCCGGTTCCCCGCCGGTGGCCTCCGACGGGGAAATGGCGTACCCCTTCACCTCTGCTCCGGGCTCCTCACCGTTCCAGGGCGGCCTTCAGCCGCCCCAGCGTCGCGCGCATGCCCGCCGCGTTCGCCTCGTGCCGGACCTCCGGCCTGGTGCCCGTGAAGAATCCGAGCAGTTCGGCCGGCCGCCCCTTGCGCCCGGTGCGCAGGTCCTCCCAGTACTCGGTGACCCGGGTGTCGTCGCCCTCGGCCGTGAACCGGTAGCCCCAGAGCGCGATCGGCAGGCCGAAACTGGTGACGCGGAAGGCGAAGTCGCGGCCCTCCTCGGCGCGGACGACCCGGCAGTCGGTGAACCAGAGCCAGGGGCCCTTGCGGTTGAAGCCGGTGAATTTCGTCCCCCGGGTGACCGGACCTCGGCCGTGCACCCAGACGCGGAAGCACTCGGGCGAGAACGTGCCCATCCTCCGTACGTCGCTGATCGTGCGGTAGGTCCGCTCGGGGGAAGCGTGCACCAGCACGCTCTCCTCGACCCGCCATCTGCGTTGCTCGGACACGTTCCTCGGCTCCCGTTCGACGTCAGGCCCTGCTGAACACGAGGACGGCGTTCTGGCCGCCGAACCCGAAGGAGTTGCTCACCGCGATCTCGACGGGCAGTTCACGGCCCGCCTTGGCCACCACGTCCAGGTCGACCTCCGGATCGAGGCTCTCCAGGTTCGCGGTGGGCGGCACGAAACCGTTCTCGATCGTGAGCACCGTGGCCACGGCCTCGATCGCCCCCGCGGCGCCGAGTGCGTGACCGACCACCCCCTTGATGGAGGTCACCGCCGGATGCTGTCCGACCACCCGGCGGATCATACGGGCCTCGGACACGTCGTTCAGGGGCGTGGAGGTGCCGTGCGCGTTGACGTGGCCGACATCCGCGCCGGTGACCCCGGCGTCCGCCAGGGCGCTGCGTACGGCCCGTTCGGCGCCGGCGCCCTGTGGGTCGGGGGCCGTGGCGTGGTGGGCGTCGGCGGAGGCTCCGTACCCGCTGACCAGGGCTCGTATCCGGGCGCCGCGGGCCTTCGCGTGCTCGGCGCGTTCGAGGACGAGGACGGCGGCGCCCTCGGCCGGGACGAAGCCGTCGCGGTCGGCGTCGAAGGGGCGGGAGGCCGTGGCCACGTCGTCACGGCGTTTGGACAGGGCTCCCATCTGGCTGAAACCGGACACGATCGACGGCACGAGCGGAGCCTCGGTGCCGCCGGTCACCACGATGTCGCACTGGCCGCTGCGGAGCAGTTCGCGGGCCATGCCGATCGCGGTCGTCCCGGAGGCGCAGGCGGTGGCGGTCACGAAGTTCGGGCCGTACGCCCCGCACTCCATCGCCACGTAGCCGGCGGACATGTTGATGGACAGCATCGGGATGAGCAGCGGCGAGACCTTGAGGGGGCCCTCGTCGCGCAGCAGGTTGTGCTGCTTCTCCCAGGTGGCGGCGCCCCCGATGCCGTTTCCGAGGACGACGCCGACGCGGGTGCCGTCCCAGGTGGACGGGTCGAGGCCGGCATCCGCGAGGGCCTCCGCGGCGGCGGCGATCGCGAACTGGTTGCACCGGTCGAGGCGCCAGGCCTTGCGCCTGCCGACGGCCCGGGCCGGGTCGAAGTCCGGCACGGCGCAGCCGAAGTCGGCGGGCGTGCCGTCGAGCGCGGGGACCGGACCGGCGGCCGTGCCCTCTCCGGCACGGATGCGCTCCCAGGACGCCGGGACGCCGATCCCCGCGCCGGTCACCATCCCGACCCCGGTGACGGCGGCGTCGAAGCGGGAGGTACCCGCCATCAGACGGTCACGCCCTTCGCCTCTATGACCTCGGCCGCGCGGGAGATGGTGTCCTGCGAGCTGATGTCCTCGTCGTTCACCGGAACGCCGAACTCCTCCTGGGCGGCCAGGGACAGTTCGACCATGGCGAGGGAGTCCAGCTCCAGGTCGTTGAAGGTCTGTTCGGGGCTGATCTCGTCGGCTTCCAGACCGAAGCCGGCCTGAAGCAGCTTGACCATGCGGTTGTAGACGTCGCTCATGGCTGAATCCCCTTGTGATGGTGGTGGGTTCGCGGCCGATCGCTGGTGATCGCCGCGTCAGGCGGGCTGGATGTCCGGCCAGGTCAAGGTGCACGCGCCCCAGGTCAGGCCGCCGCCGAAGGCGGTCAGCAGGACGCGGGTGCCCTCGCTCAGGGCGCCGGAGCGGTCGGCGTCGCCGAGGGCGAGCGGGATGGACGCGGCGGCGGTGTTGCCGACGCGGTCGATGTTGGTGAAGCAGTCGGCGCGGTCGACGCCGAGCCGGTCGGCGACGGCGTACAGGATCCGCAGGTTGGCCTGGTGCGCCACGACCAGGTCGGGCCGCCCCCCGGTCCAGCCGGTGCGGTCGAGGACCCGGCGGGAGGACTCGGTCATCCGCTCGACGGCGTTGCGGAAGACCGCCTTGCCGTTCATCCGGAAGTACGGGTCCGCCGCGTCCCCCGCCGTCGCGTACGGGAGACGGGATCCCCCGGTGCGTACGGTGATCAGGTCGCTGCCGGTTCCGTCGCTGCCCAGGTCGAACGGGCCGAGCGCGCCCGGTTCGTCCGGTTCCCCGGCGCGCAGCACCACGGCTCCGGCGCCGTCGCCGAAGATCGCGCGGCCGGCGCGGTCCTCGGGGTCGAGGATGCGGGAGAAGGTCTCGGCGCCGATCACGAGCACGCGCCGGGCGGTGCCGGTGGCGATGAGCCCCGCCCCGGTGGCGAGCCCGTACAGGAAGCCGGTGCAGACCGCCGCCACGTCGAACGCGGGTACCGTGCCGAGGCCCAGGCGGGCGGCCACCAGGGGTGCGGTGGCCGGGCAGGGGCGGTCCGGGGTGGTCGTCGCCACGATGACCGTGTCGGCGTCCGCGTTCCCTTGTGCCGAGGCCGACTTCAGGGCCAGGCCGCCCGCCTCGACCGCGAGGTCGCTCGTCGCGGTCGAGGGGTCGGCGATGTGGCGCTGCCCAATCCCGGTGCGGCTGCGGATCCACGCGTCGGAGGTGTCGACGAGCTGCGACAGTTCCTCGTTGGTCAGGGCGTACGGGGGGACACAGGTGCCGAGTCCGCACACGACGGCCGCCCGGCCCGGGCCCGTGCCGTTCATGAGACCCCGCTCTCCAGCCGCGCCACCTCGTCGCTGACCTCGTCGAGGTAGTCGGCCACCTCGGCGTAGGACTCGATGATCGACACCTCCACGTACGGCAGTCCGCTGCGCAGGCAGAACTCCTTCACGATGGGCTGTGCCTTGCGCAGGTTGGTGCGGGGCATCGACGGGAACAGGTGGTGCTCGATCTGGTAGTTGAGCCCGCCGTAGAAGAAGTCGCTGAACCGGCTGGGCTTGAGGTTGCGGGAGGTGACCACCTGCCGGGTGAGCCAGTCCAGGTCCTCCGTCTCGCCGTCGCGGACCGGCATGCCCTTGTGGTTCGGCGCGAACATCAGGCCCATGTAGAACCCGAACACGGCCTGGTGGAGGGCGAGGAACGCGATCGCCTTGCCCGGCGGCAGGACGTAGAAGAGCGCGGCGACGTAGAGCACCAGGTGCAGGGTGATGACGGTGAGTTCGGACTTCTTGTACTTGGTGAGCGCGCCCCTGCTCGCGGCCACGTAGCCCGACATGTGCAGGCGCAGGCCCTCCAGCGTGATCAGGACGAAGAACATCCAGGACTGGTGGCGGACCACGAACCGCTGGAAGGGTGTGGTGCGCTTGACGCGGTCCCCGGCCTCGAAGATGACCTGCCGGCGCAGGATGTCGGGGTCCATCGAGAGGTGGTTGGGATAGTTGTGGTGGGCGGTGTGGTGCTTGACCCACCAGCCGAAGCTGACGCCGGTGAGGAGGTTGCCGTGGATGTAGCCGATGATGTTGCTGGCCTTGCGGGTCCTGACGATCTGACGGTGGCCCGCGTCGTGGCCGACCAGGTCCGTCTGGCCGAACATCAGGCCGAGGAAGACGGCCACGGCGAGCTGCCACCAGGTGTCCCCGAGCAGCGCGAAGGCGGTCCAGCCCGCCGCCAGGAGAAGGAAGTTGAACGCGATCTTGTAGACGTACCAGCTGGGGCGGGTGTCCATCAGGCCGGCGTCCTTGACGAGCCGGGTGATCTCCTCCAGGGTGCCGGGGCCGCCCGCGCCCCGCACCCCCCTCTCGTTGACGGTGGTCATATCGCTTCTTCCAGACCCATGTAGACGAGCCGCTTGCGCTGCATGGACTCGGACCAGTCGTGGGCGGTCCCCACCCGCTCCTCGACGGTGGTGTCGACGAGGCGGCGGCCCGGCCAGATCTCGTAGTCGCCCGCGATGTCGCGGTGCGCGTCCAGGCCCTGCTGGAAGAGGGTCTCGCGGCGCAGCGTCATCTCCCTGACGGGCAGGTTCTCCCAGAGCTTGCGGCCCCGGGTGATGAGTTCGAGGATGCGGTCCTTGTCCTCGGGGTGCGCGATGAGGTGCTCGCGGGCGACCGAACTGCCCACGGTGAGGTGGCGGATCTCGTCGATGCCGGCACCGCGCTCGACGTCGGCGGCGGCCGGGTCGAAGATGCGCCACTTGAGCTCGGAGAGCTGTGCCGCGGGTGCGAGGACTCCCTCGACGAGGATGGTGAGGACGACCACTCCCCCGATGAAGTCCTGCTGGTCGCGCAGGACTTCGAGGCCGAGGTTCTCCAGCGGGACGAGCATGGCGTCGCGGTCGGCGGCGGCAAGCTTGTCGATGGTGGCGAACAGGTCGTGCTCGGCGACGCCGAGGCTCAGCAGATGGCTGCGGAACACCATGGCGTGCCGGGCCTCGTCGATCAGCTGGGTCGCGTAGAACTCCATCGTGGCGGTGTCGGGAGCCAGGGCGACCATGTGGCCGAGCGCCCGGGTCGCCTTGTCCTCGGCGATGGAACGGAACGCCAGTTCCTGGGTGAGCGCCTCGTTCAGCGGGCCGGGGCGCCGGGTCACCTCGTGCGGCGTCACGTTCTCGTCGTGGCCGAGGACCTTGCCGCGCAGGGTGCCCTGCGGTACGGCGCGCAGCCAGTAGCGCAGGTCGCATTCCCCGGCGGTCAGTTCGAGGGTGTTGGCACCGTCGACCAGCGACGGCGCGCTGTCCCAGTCGGCTTCCGGCGGGACGGTGGTGTCGGGGGCCGTCCCCGTGGTGGCGTCGGTCATGGTCAGCTCCGGGTCGTGTCGTCGGGCGGGGCGGTGGCCAGGGCGGAGGCGGCCGGGAACCGGTGCAGGTTTCCGGCGAAGGTGAGCAGCGGGGTCTCGGCCGTACCGAGCCGGGCGGCGGTCACCAGGCCGAGGACCAGTTCGTGGTCGCCGGCCGGGACGGTGCGGGTCACCCGGCACTGGAGCCAGCCGACGGCGCCGCCGAGGAGCGGCACCCCGTCCGCGGTGTGTCCCGCCCAGACGCCGCGGCCGGGGCGGGTGAGTCCCTCGCCTCGGTCGGAGCGGGCGAAGTGCCGTGCGAGTGGGTCCTGTTGGCCGCCCAGGACGTTGACGGCGAAGGTGCCGGCGGCCAGCAGGGCGGCGAGGCCCTGGCTGTCCCGGCGCAGGGCGACCGAGACCATCGGCGGCTTCATCGAGGCGAGGGTCAGGGTGGAGACGGTGACGCCGTGGGTGCCCTCGCCGCGGCTGCAGGTCAGGACGGTGACCCCGGTGGCGAACTTGCGGGTGGCGGCGCGGACGGAGGCGGTGCGGCTGCCGGCCGGCCAGCGCGCGGCGGCCGCCTGCGGGGTCGTGGCGTGCGCGTCGGGCGCCGCCGTGGCGCGAGAGGTCGCGCTCGCGGAGGTCATGTCGCCGACCTCGCCTCGAACTGTTCGACGAGGCGGGGGCGGTCGGAGGCGGGGGCGGCGAGCTCGGAGGTGAAGCGTTCGAACTCCGGGTTCGCCACCGGTTCGAAGTCCAGGGCGAAGGGCTTGAGGAGGTTGCCGAACAGGGCCCGGTCGCCGAAGAGATGGATGGGCAGGACGAGCAGCGCCCACTCGGCGCCGAAGAGCCAGATCCAGGCGAGCGCGACGATCGTCTGCGTGGCCAGGCTGTGCATCGTGTTGTAGAGGACGTAGTAGACCTTGGAGATCCTCTTGTCCTGGCTGCGGTGGTAGGCGATCGCGCCCGGGATGTAGCCGATGAGGTCGATGTAGAGGAAGAGGGCCACCGCCGGCACCCAGCGCACCTCGGTGATGTGGGCGAAGAAGAAGCCGACCGCGACGGCCAGGCCCACCGCGTACTCGGCGCGGATCAGCCGGTAGGTGACGGGGGTGTCGAAGGTGTTCTTGGCATCCATCAGAGGGCTCCCACGGCGCTCACGGCTGGTGCGGATTCACGGGCCGGCAGCTCGGCGGCGCGCTCGCGGGCCAGTTCGACGGCCCGGACGAGTGCCTCGTCGCCGACGACCTCGGCCTTGGGGAACAGACTCGTGACGACCAGGCCGATCGTCTCGCGGAACACCCGTTCGGCGACCGGGTCGAGGATGCCCGCGAGGCTCGGGATCCCGAAGTCGAACTCGGTGGAGAAGTCGATCAGGCTGTCCTCGCCGTCGGCGCGGACCCGCCAGGTGCCGGAGAACTCGGCGAAGTCCCCGTCGGTCTGGGTGAAGTCGATGGTCAGTGCGGAGCGGTCGAAGGTGTCCGTCTCGCTCCAGCGCAGGATGCCGTTGCGGAAGTACACCTCCCAGTCGCTGTGCTCCTCGACGACCGTGCCCGAGGGTCCGGAGGCCGTCTGATCGACCGTCACGGACCGGACGACGGGCGAGAGTTCGGGATAGGTGGCGAAGTCCTTCACGCGGTCGAACGCATCGGCGGGTGCGACGGCGACGGCGCGGATCGTGACCTGTGCGCTGCGCATGGTCAGGCACCTCCTGAGGTCGGTGTGTAGCGGGCCGCCTGGATGCGGCAGGCACGGTCCATCGCCTCGTAGAGGAACTCCAAGTCCGTGCTGTCGAGCACGGCGGGCGGAGTCAGGCGCAGGACCAGATGGGAGTTGAGGCTGTGGTTGGCGATGACGCCCTGCTGGATCAGCTCGATCAGCAGGTCCCCGGCGGGGCCGGGCTCGGCGAACTCGATGCCGAGCATCAGCCCGCGGCCGCGCACCTCGCGGACGACCTCGCCGAAGTGGCCGGTGACGATCGAGCGCAGCGCGGTGAGGATCTCCTCGCCGAGCGCCTTGGAGCGGGCGACGAGGTCGTCGTCCTTGATCGCCTCGATGGCCCCGCGTGCGGCGGCCATGGCGAGCGGCGCGCCGGAGAAGGTGGAGGTGTGGAGGTAGGGGTCCTGGTCGAAGGCCTTGAACGCCTTCGGCGTGGCGACGACCGCCGAGACGGGGACGACGCCGCCGCTGAGCCCCTTGCCGACGAGCAGCACGTCCGGCACCACGCCCTCGGCGTCCGCGCCCCACCAGGTGCCGAGCCTTCCGAGCCCGGTCTGGATCTCGTCGAGGACCAGGAGCGCGTCGAACTCCCGGCAGAGCGCGGCGACCCGGGTCAGATAGCCGGCCGGCGGTATGACCACCCCGGCCTCGCCCTGTACGGGTTCCACGAAGACGCAGGCCTCGCCGGGGACGCGGGCGAGCACGTCCCTGAGTGCCTCGGCGTCCCCGTAGGGCACGTGGGAGGTGTCGGGCAGCAGGGGGCGGAAGGGGTCCTGGAAGAGGCTCTTCCCGGTGAGCGTCAGGGCGCCCATCGTCTTGCCGTGGTAGCCGCCGTCGGTGGCGACGAGCCGGGTCCTGCCGAGGGTGCGGGCCAGTTTGATGGCCGTCTCGACCGCCTCGGCGCCCGAGCC
The DNA here is from genome assembly GCF_042725875.1 of Streptomyces sp. NPDC127038. NCBI lineage: Bacteria > Bacillati > Actinomycetota > Actinomycetes > Kitasatosporales > Streptomycetaceae > Streptomyces > Streptomyces sp. NPDC127038. The sequence continues at coordinate 276,197 of NZ_JBHXDQ010000004.1, forward strand.
GGCGAAGTGGACCCGGCTCAGGCCCTCGGGCACGACGGACACCAGGGCGTCGGCGGCGAGCGCGACCTGCGGTTCGAGGAAGATACGGGTGGCGACGGGGTGGGTGTGCAGTTGTTCGGCCACCCGGCGGATGACGGCGGGGTGCCGCGCTCCGGTCAGGAAGACCCCGTAGCCGCCGCAGTTGAGGAAGGTCCGACCGTCGCTGGTGGTGACCCGGGCGCCCTCGGAGGCGACCTCGACGTGGCCGCCGAACATCTCGCCGAGGGTGGCGCGGCCCTTGCTGAGCCGGTCGCGGTAGAGCCGCCCGAGCTGATGGCGGTCGGGCAGGACGTCCGGCGCGAGAGGAGTGAGCGTCATGGTGTCCCCTCAGCCCAGCCGCAGCGGGTTGCCCGCCACATGGTCGAGGAAGGGCGTCTGGAAGCTCGCGCGGGACGGCGGGTGGAAGGTCAGCCCGTGCGAGACCGCGGCGAGGTAGGCCACGTCGGGCGAGCCGATGAAGGCCATGCCGCCGAGGAGTTCCACGGCCCGGTTCACCGCCTCGCCGAGCGCGTCCTGCACGGCGTAGCGGGCCACCAGGGTCTTGGCGAGTGCCTCGTTGTCCCGCTCGCCGTCCATCACCATCCGGGCGACGCCTTCGAGCAGCAGGTTCGCGGTCTCCAGCTTCGCGATCAGGTTCGAGCGGTCCGAGTCGCTGCCGCGCCCCGACCGGTACAGGCGCTCCACCAGGGCGGAGACCATGCCCACGTAGGCGGCGGAGATGAGGAGTTCGAACCAGATGAACCCGACGGTCTGGAGTTCGTCGAGTTCGCCGGCCGCGCCGAGTTCGGTCCGCATGATCAGCTGCTCGTCGACGAACACGTCGGTCAGCCGCACCTCGTCGCTCTCCGCACCGGCCAGTGCCCAGCTCTGCCAGAACGGGTGGCTGCTGATGCCGTCGGTCGCGCGCGGCACGAGCAGGACGGCCATCTCGGAGCCGCCGTCGGGCTTGGGCAGGGCCACGCTCGCCGTCAGGAGGTCCATCGACCGGGAGAGACTGCACGGCTTCTTCGAGCCGTTGATGACGAACCCGCCCTCCGCCCGCTCCGCCCGCATGGTCGGCGTGAGGATGCCCTGGGAGGGGTTCCCCTCGGCGAATCCGGAGGCGACCAGGAGGTTCTGTTCGGCGATGCCTTCGAGCAGCGCCCATTCCATGCCGCTGCTCTTGATGGAGTCGGCCAGGGTGAAGAGGGTGGCCACGGAGAAGTGGTGCATCGTCGTGGCGACGGCCAGCGAGGGCGAGACGGCGCCGATGGCCCGTACGACCGCGAGGGCCTGGAGCGGGTCCGCGCCGGCGCCCTGGTACTCCTTGGGGATCACCAGCCCCGGGCCCTTGGCGGCACGGAAGTGGGCGAGGCCGGGGCTCTCCGGCTTCTCCAGGTCGGCGAGCGGGATGTCGTCGAGGTTCTTGAGCAGGCCGGGCAGATAGCTCTCGCAGATCTCCCGGGCCGCGTCCAGGGAACGCATGGGCTTCCTCAAGGTCGTTGGTGTTCTGGGATACGGAGGTACGGGGACGCGGGGAGTCCCGCGCCGCGGACCGGTGGGGGCGGTGTCACCGTGACCCGGCGCCGAAGACGGCGTCGCGGGGGCGCTGCCCCTGGGCGCTCACGCTGACCCCCTGGACGTGGGAGGTGCGCAGGATCGGGTAGTTGGCCTCGCCGAACACGCCGCCGGTCAGGCCCGTGCCGCCGTGGGTGGGCAGATAGGGCAGGAAGCCGATGTGCGAGTCGTTCACCTTCAGCAGTCCCCCCTTGGTGACCCGTGCGGTGAACCGGTCGATCACCGAACGGTCGTCAGTCCAGAGGGAGTTGCGCAGCCCGTAGTCGTTGGTGTTGACCCAGTCGATGAACTTCTCCAGCAGTTCCTCGTCGTCGCCGTCGGAGCGCAGCGCGGCGACCACGGGGAGCAGCGGGAAGAAGGTCTCGTGCGCCACCGCCCTCACCTCGCGGGCCCCTTCGAGGCCGCGGACCAGGACGACGGTGGGTTCGAGGAAGATGCCGGTGGCGTCCCGGGCGCCGTCGAGCTGCATCGCGTGGCCGCCGCAGACCAGTTCGGCGCCCGCGTCGAGGGCGTCTTGGAGGGTGGAGAAGAACTTCTCGTTCCTGAGCACCGGGGTGAGCAGGACACCCTCGTCGCGGGCGTGTCCCGGCCTCACCAGGGCGCTCTGGCGGGCGAGTTCGGCGGTCAGGGACTCGGCGACGTCGGGGTGGGCGAGGACCTGGTTGGGGATCATGCAGAGCTGGCCCGAGCCGTAGAAGCTCTCGGTGAGCGCCTCGGCGGCCAGCCGGACGTCGGCGTCCTTCCAGACCACCACCACGTCGTTGCCGGCGAGTTCGAGGATCGGCTTCTTGCCGGCGGCGACGCAGCGCTCCTGGAAGCGGAGGCCGTTCTCGCTGCTGCCGAAGTACATGATGTCGTCGACGTGCGGGCTGTTCAGCCAGGCGTTCAGCATCGGCGCCGGGTCGCCGCACACCACGCCGAGGGTGCCGGGCGGCGCCCCGACCTCCTCCAGCGCGGGCACCACCACCTCGTGCAGGACGTACATGACGCCGAGCGGCGCGCTGCGCGGGGCGCGTACGACCAGGGCGTTGCCCGCGAAGAGCGAGGTCACGCCGAGGAGGGCGCTGGAGAGCGGAGCGTTCTGCGGCGGGTTGAGGCAGACGACGCCGTCGGGCTGCCTGCGCACGGAGATCTCGCGGGCGCCGTGCCGGAACTCCTGGAGCATCTGGGTGCGGTAGAAGCCGAGCGACTCGGGCCCGAAGCACTCCAGCATCCCGGAGACCTGCCAGCGGGCGAGCGCCAGCGGATGGCCCTCCTTCACCAGGATGTCGATGATCTCCTCGGCCCGTTCGGCGAGCCGGTCGTGCAGGAGGGTGCCGAGCTGTTCGAGGCGTACGTCCAGGGGTACGGCCGACCACTCGCGGCCGGCCCGTGCGGCGGCCTGGAGGGCGTGGTCGACGGTCTCGCGGTCCGCCTTCGCGACCCGGGCGACGATCGTGGGCGGAAGCTGGTTTCCGGCCGGGCCGCCGTGCCACTGGCCGCGCTCCAGCTTCCGCTTCAGGGTCAGATTCGTGAACGCGTCGTCGAGCAGTGCCGCTGCGTCCAGGACGTAGACCCATTCCGTACTCGGAATGTTCTTTCCGTCGACATAGGAGAGATACGTCGAGGCCCCAGGGGCGAGGACGACATCCTCCTGGGTGAGCGGCGCACCCCCCGCCAATTGCGTGCCGTTCACGCGGTCCCCGCTTTCTGCTAACGCTTCGAACAGTCGGCACATTCTTCTTCCGACTGCGCTCAGTAATCTCTCAGCGAGCGCTGAGAGGGCCCTGAGACGGAGCTGAGACGGTCGTTTCAGGGGTATCGAAGACGCCGGTCCGAGAATCCGTGGGAAAGGATGCGGAATTGATTCCGTGTCGGGCCGGGTGACAGGGGAGCGAGATGTCAACGACTGAGGAATCGGTAGCCTTCGACTCCGTTGTGCGGCCGCTGCGGAAGTATGCCGAGAACGCGAGCGCCTTCCTGGCGCTGAACACCGGGACCGAGTATTTCTTCGCGCCCGGCACCGAGGGATTCGTCGCCTACCGCACGTCCGGCGGCTATTTGATCCAGTTCGGCGGGGTGTTCGGGCCCGAGGAGGAGCAGGAGAAGGTCCTGAACGCCTTCCTGGAGTTTGCGCGCGGCAAGCGGCGCAAAGTCTGCGCGATCCAGCTCCAGCGCTCGGACGCCGATCTCTACGCCCGCTGCGGATTCACCGTGAACCAGGTCGGGTCGTCATTCTCCCTGCATTTGCCCGAGTTCACGCTCAAAGGCTCCAGGTTCGTGAAGCTGCGCAACAAGATCTCCCGTGCGAAGCGCAGCGGGCTGACGATCGACGAGGTCGCGTACGAAGAGGTCGCCGAGGAGATCGGCGCGCTCGACCGGCGCTGGCTGCGCAGCAAGGGCAGGCACGTCAAGGAGATCGAGTTCCTGGTCGGCCAGTGCGGCGGGGCCGCGCAGAGCGAGCGCCGGCTGTTCGTCGGCCGTGTCGAGGGCGCCGTCGTCTCGTACATCTCCTACTCCCCCGCGTACGGCTCCCGTTCGGGGTGGCTGCACGATCTGAGCCGGCGTGACAACGCGGTGTCGCCGGGCGTGATGGAGGCGGTCAACGCCCAGGCCATCGAGACCTTCCGCAAGGAGGGCGCCGAGTGGCTGCACTTCGGATTCACGCCGTTCACCTGCCTCGACGCCGGCGTCGAGGTCTCCGCCGCCAGCCCCGTGACGGGGAAGTTCATGCGGTTCCTCGCCGACCACGGGGAGAAGGTCTACCCCTCGGCCAGCCAGCTCGCGTACAAGGAGAAGTGGGCGCCGCAGCTGGTGCTGCCCGAGTATCTGGCCTTCCACGGGCGGGCCAGGTTCGGGGCGATCTGGCAGATCCTGCGGGTGACCAAGTCGATCTGAGCCCGGCCGCGGGCCGCCGGGGAGACCGGCGGGCCGCGGCGGCC